>JACCTM010000314.1 GCA_013812385.1 Geodermatophilaceae bacterium
GATGTAGGTGACCGTCGACGAGCAGGAGGCGGTGTTGACGAAGCCATTGTCCAGCGTCACCATGCCGGTGCTGGCCAGCAGCTTGCCCACGTTGATCCCCGCGGCCCCTTCCGGGGCCGGGACCACCGGCATGGTGAGTTCACCGCCCGGGTGGGTGAGTACCACCTCGTCGAGCGGCCGGGCGTCGGCCGGAGTCGCTTCGGGGCTGGGGTCAGAGTTATCGGTCATCGGGTTCGACGCTACTTGCATCCACCCCGCTGTGCCTAGGTCGGGGGCGCGGGGTGCTCCGGCGGGACCGGCCTGAGTCGGCCTACTGCCCGCCGCCAGACTGAGGCAGCTTGCGGCACACCGGCGCTGCGGACGCGTACGTCGCCGAAGATCGTCGAGGCGTGGACCTTGATCAGCGGAGTACCGGGGATCCTCGGCAACGCCGCGAGCTCGAGCCGCCGATCACCAAACACCGAGAGTCCGGTCAGCTCCACCTCCACCCCGTCGGGCACCTGCACGCAGACGTCCCCGAAGGTCGTCGCGCAGCGCACGTGCAGAACGTCGTCGTCGGTGATCGCCTCGGCGAGATCGATCCTGGCGTCGCCGAACACTGTACGTACCCGGACCTCATCCCCGGCGCGCCAGCGCCCGCTGACCACGATGTCCCCGAACAGCGAGAAGACCGGCGGGCTCGAGATCCCGACCGGCGCGGCGGCCGGCAGATTGGTGGTGATCTGTTCGAGGGACTCGATCGAATCCGCGGTGTAGACCGCGTCGATCCGGTCACAGAACTCCGCCAGCACGAGGCGTCCGTCCCGGCGCGCCTGGGACAGTCGGGCAGCGGCAGCATCACGTTCGTCCCCCGACGGCAGCCGTGCGGGCAGGCGCTCATCCATCCGGTTGCTCCGCTCCATCAGGTAGCCCCGCTGCATGCAGTGGCACGGCTAGGGTGGCCAGGAGGTCAGTCAGCGCATCCAGGGCGGCCACGGCCGACAGGCTGTCCCGATCGACCAGCCAGCCGAGGACCACGCCGTCGATCACGGTCATCAGCATCCTGGTGAGCACCGGCAGGGGAAGCGACCAGACGATCCCAGCTGCGGCGGCCACGCCATCCAGGTGCGCTGCGCACGCGGCGTACGACGTTTCGTACTGCCATTGAGCGAAGCTCTCCATCCCCGGCTGACGTAGCGCATAGTGCGTCAGCTCGTAGGTCAGTTGTTGTTTGCCGGGCTCCTTCTCGACGACGAGCCACAGTGCCCGCATCCCGTCCCGCAGGAGCGTCCGGGCGTCCTGACCGGGGCGAAGATGTCCGCGCGCAGCTTCGCTCAATTCGGTGATGATCGCGCTGAGGACGCCTTCGAGGAGCTCCTGTTTCGACGCGAAGCAGTAATGCACCGTCGCCAGCCGCGCGCCGGCCTCCGCCGCTATCCGGCGGGTGGTCGTGGCCGCGATGCCCTCCCGCTCCGCGACTCGAATCGCGGCGTCGAGCAACTGCTGGCGCCGGTCTTGTGCGGTGACTCGACCCACGACCATCTCCTATCCGCCGCTGCCATCGAAGGCCTGAGGATACGGTTCCGCCGATTGAGTCAGTTGTCCTAGACGCTTGACCAACCTGGCTGCAAGTTCCATGCTGTGCCGCGAAGACGCCGCGGCAGACCTGGCAGGGGGCCAAGGCCGCCGCAGCCGGGAGGGCCGGGCCATGTCAGCGGACCAGATTGCGCCAGGGACCGAGGAAGCTGCGGTCAACGAGTTCGGATATCGCCAGGAGCTCAAGCGGGTGCTGCGGCTGTTCGCGGTCTTCTCGGTCGCGTTCTCGATCATTTCCATCACCACGGGCATCTTCTTGAATTTCGGCTTCGCCATCACCCATCTCGGACCGGCCAGCATCTGGCTGTGGCCGGTTGCCGCCGTGGGCCAGACGCTGGTCGCCCTGATCTTCGCCGAGCTGGCGACCCGTATTCCGTTGGCGGGCGCCAACTATCAATGGGCTGCGCGCCTGGTCGGCCCGCGATACGGGTACGTAGTCGGCAGCCTGGGCATCATGTACTCAGCGGTCGGGATCTCCGGCATCCTCTTTCTCGCGGCCTCTCCGCTGCTGGCGACCGTCTTCGGCTGGAATGTCGAGAACCCCCGGCTGCTGCTGTTCATTGCCGTCGTACTCATCGTCGCGGCCTTCGGGATCAACCTGATCAGCATCCAACTCGCCACCCGGGTCAACAACGTGGCGGTGATCACCGAGATCGTCGGCACGGTTGGGCTGGCTGCGACGGTCTTCTTTCTGTGGGTGATCAAGGGCAGCCCCGACGGGCACGGTGTGGGCTTCTTGGGCCAGACCGAAACCCTGCCGGGCCAGCCGCTCTGGTACGCGATCGTGCTGGCGGCGCTGATTGGGGTTTACACGCTGGTCGGCTTCGAGGCGGCTGCCGACATGGGGGAGGAGACGGTGAACGCCCGACGGACCGTTCCGCGGGCGATCATCCTGTCCGTCGTCATCTCCAGCGTCCTGGGCATGCTCACTCTGATCGGCTTCACGCTGGCCATCCCGGACCTGGCCACGGTGGCGGCCTCACCGGTTCCGCTGGCCGACATCATCTTCTACTGGCTCGGTGAAACCCTGACCCAGGTGCTGTTGCTGGTCGTGGTGTTCTCGATGTTCGCCCTCACCGTCGTGGCCGCTGCGGCCAGCGCTCGGCTGATCTTCGCGATGGCGCGGGACAACCTGTTGCCGGGATCGACGGCGCTACGTCGGATCAATTCCACTACCAAGACACCGGTCGTCGCCCTGCTCGTGTCCCTAGTGATCTGTCTGGCGTTGATGTTCTACGGGTACGCCAACGGCAATGCCTTCGGCACGCTGGTCGGCGCCGCCACGCTGCTGCCCTACCTCGTCTATCTGCTCACCGTGGTCGCCTACGGGCTGCGGCGGCGCCAGATGGCCGCCTTGCCCGAGGCGTTCAGCCTGGGCCGGTGGGCCACTCCGGTTTTCGTTGCCGCACTCGTCTGGCTGGGCGCCGTTCTGCTGGCCCTGATCTTGCCCTCGGAGTTCCGTAGCGCCACCTATGTCGCGTTGGGTGTGCTGGCGGTGGGCGGCTTCTGGTACGTCGTGGGCTTGCATCGACGGCTGAGCAACGGTACGGCCGGAGCGAAGATCTTGACCGTGACCGGCGGGTCAGGCACGCGCGACACTGATGCGGGTGCCGGGGACAGCCAATCGGGCACCAGACCTCAGTGACCACGGGTTCCACCTGGCACAACTGGGCCGGAAACCAGGTCGCTCGTCCGGACCGGGTCCTCGCTCCTCGAGACATCGGGGAGCTGGCCGATCTGGTGAGGGCTGCCGACGGCGAGGGTTCACGGGTCAAGGCGATCGGTTCTGGTCACTCGTTCACCGCGATCGGGGTGACCGACGGCATCCAGGTGCGCCTCGGCCGGCTCGCCGATCTGCTCTCCGCGGACCGGTCCACCGGTCTGGTCACGGTCGAAGCCGGTATGCCGCTGCATCGGCTCAACGGCGAGCTGGCCGAACGCGGACTGGCGCTGCGCAATCTCGGGGACATCGATCGGCAGACGGTTGCCGGCGCCATCTCCACCGGGACCCATGGCACCGGTCAGCGCCTGGGCGGTCTGGCCGCACAGGTCAGGGCGCTGCAAATCGTGCTGGCCGACGGCTCGGTGGTCACCTGCAGCGCCACCGAACACCCCGAGTTGTTCAGCGCGGCACGAGTGGGGCTGGGCGCGCTGGGGATTCTTGCCACCGTGACCCTGCAGGCCGAGCCGGCTTTCGCCTTGCGGGCCCAGGAACGTCCGATGTCACTTCCGTCAGTCCTTGGTGATCTGGATGCGCTGGTGGCTGACAACGACCATTTCGAGTTCTTCTGGTTTCCGCACACGGACACGACGTTGACCAAGTGCAACAACCGACTGCCAGCCCGCACACCGCTGCAACCCTTGGGCCGACGTCAGTCCTTTGTCCAGGACGAGTTGTTCAGCAACGGCGTCTTCGGACTCGCCTGCGGACTGGGCAGACTGCGCCCGGCGCTGATCCCCCGGATCAACGCGGCTACTGCGGGCTCGCTGGGACGCCGTACGTACGCCGACGCCTCCTACAAGGTCTTCGTCTCCACTCGACGGGTGCGTTTCGTGGAGATGGAGTACGGCGTGCCGGCCGAGGCCGTCCGAGCCGCCATCGAGGGCATCCGACGGGTGATTGACATGCACGACCTGCGGGTCTCCTTTCCGGTCGAGGTCCGATTCACCGCCGCCGACGACATCCCGCTGTCCACAGCGTCGGGTCGGGCCTCGGCCTATCTCGCGGTGCACATGTACAAGGGCCAGCCCTACGACACGTACTTCCGTGCGGTCGAGGCCGTGATGCGCGACCTTGACGGTCGCCCGCACTGGGGGAAGGTGCACTACCAGGACGCGGACTCCCTCGCTGCTCGATACCCACGATTCCACGAGTTCCTCGCGGTCCGGGACACCGTCGATCCGCGCGGTCGATTCGCCAACGCCTACCTCGACCGAGTGCTCGGCGCAGTTACCTGACTTAGGTCGGGACTCCGCCGGCATGCTCGAAGTCGATCGACGAGTACGCGCGCAGCTTCTCCAGCCGGTGCCAACTTTCGATCTGGCGGATGGTCCCCGACCGGGAACGCATGACCAGGGATTGGGTCGTGGCCCCGCCGGAACGGAAGTGCACGCCCCGGAGCAGGTCGCCGTCTGTGATGCCCGTGGCGACGAAGAAAACGTTGTCACCGCTGACCAGGTCGTCGTTGTGCAGGACCCGGTCCAGGTCGTGGCCGGCGTCAATGGCCTTCTGTCGCTCCTCGTCGTCGCGGGGCCAGAGGCGGGCCTGCATCTCCCCCCCCATGCACTTCAGCGCGCAGGCGGTGATAATGCCCTCCGGCGTACCACCGATCCCCATCAGCATGTCGACGCCGGTGGATTCCCGGGCGGCCGAGATCGCGCCGGCCACGTCCCCGTCGGAGATGAAGTGGATTCGGGCGCCGGCCTCGCGGACCTCCTGAACGAGGGCGTCGTGCCGCGGTCGGGCGAGTATGCAGACCGTGACGTCGGCAACATCGCTGTGCTTGGCCTTCGCCACCCGGCGAATGTTTTCCCCCACCGGAGCGGTGATGTCCACGACGCCGACCGCATCCGGTCCGACAGCGAGTTTCTCCATGTAGAAGACGGCGGACGGGTCATACATCGCGCCCCGCTCGGCCACCGCGAGCACAGCAATGGCGTTGGGCATTCCGTCGGCCATCAACGTGGTTCCGTCGATCGGGTCGACAGCGACATCGCAGAACGGGCCGGTGCCATCTCCGACATGTTCTCCGTTGTAGAGCATCGGGGCTAGGTCCTTCTCACCCTCGCCGATAACCACGATGCCGTTCATCGACACGGTGCCGATGAGCTTGCGCATCGCGTCCACGGCGGCGCCGTCCCCGCCGTTCTTGTCGCCGCGCCCGACCCACCGACCGGCTGACATGGCCGCTGCCTCGGTCACCCGGACGAGCTCCATCGCGAGGTTGCGATCGGGGGCGGGCATCTGGCCTGGAGCGGGTGCTGTCGCGGGCTCGGGCATGGTTGGCTCCCTGGATTGCCATCTGGCCTTGGGGGTGCTGCAATCCTACTGACATGGCAGCGGAGCCCACGGTCGCGCCGTCGGGCAGGCTCGCGAAGCTGACCGCGGCGAACATGCTCCGTTCGATGCTGCCACTCGTGGTGATGGTGCTCGCGTTGGCCTACTTCTGTTCCCCCCAGAACCCGGATCCGGTCGTGGAGATCGACCCGTCCAATTCAATCCGGTATGCCGCCTCCCTCGCCCTGGTCGCGATTCCCGTACCGGAGCTGGCCGAGACCTGGCGTCCGACCAGTGCGGAGGTCGACCCTCCCGCGGACGGACAGCCCGGTCGGGTCACGCTCACGATCGGCTACGTCACGCCGCAGGTGAGCTTCGCTCGGTACGTCGTGAGCACCGACCCCGCGGCCGAGTTGATCGAGAACCTCCTGCTGGGCGCGGACCGAGAAGCAGCGCTCACGATCGCCGGGCAACCCTGGGAGGAGTTCACCACCAACCGGAATGAGCGGCTCTACCTCGCGAGCTTCGGTGACCTGCGGCTCCTGGTCACGGGCAGCGCGAGCCAGGAAGAGCTCCGCACCTTGGCCGCCTCATTGACCCCCTATCGTCCCTGACCCTCCGGCAAAGCCGGGACGTTATGCGCATCATGCTTATCCGGTTTACTCCGCCGAAGGTTTGTGCGGCGAGTACGACGTGAGCACGATCCGGTTGCCCGTGCAGCCAGCCGGACAGGCATGGGCCGCGCAGCGCTGGTCCGCAGCCCACCTCCGATGATCGTGAGCGCATGGGTGCACGGCCACTACACCTGAACCGCTCATGATCTTCGATCGCACGAGGGCCAACTCGCCTGCACGAGCTGGAGCGCTAATCGAAACTGACCGGAACAGATCCGTTCCGGGGCCAGCGGAGCCAACCGGATAAGCATGACGGACGTTATGCGCAGAACGTCCCCGCAGGGGCGGAGGGGTCAGGTGTCGCTGGGCGCGCTTCGGGCGGTTTCCAGGCGCTCGCGGGCATTGTCCAGCCACCGCTGACAGACCGCGGCCAGTACCTCGCCGCGCTCCCACAACGCCAGCGCCTGCTCCAGCGTCTGACCGCCGCCTTCGAGGGCAACCACGATGGCAGCGAGTTCATCTCGGGCCGATTCGTAGCTGGGGGTCTCCTCGGAAGTGCTGGCTGCGCTCACGTCGGCCATTATCGACCCGGCACTGCTGTGGCCGACCGGGCACGGCCGGTCGGGGACGCTGCACGGCCGATCGGGGACGCTGCACGGGCCAGCAGCACACCCCCGGAGACGCGGATGTGCAGCCGTTGACCGTCGCTGACCACAGCAGGTTCGCGGACGACCTCGCCGCCGTCATCGGTGACCACCGCATAACCCCGCGACAGGGTGGCCGCAGGCGACAGTGCCACGATCCGGGCCCGGGTGTGGTCCAGATCGGCCTGGCCTTGGGCGAGTTGGCTGGACAGCTGCCGTCGGGTGCGAATCCGTAGGGCCTGGACTGCCTGCCATCGGTCCTCGAGCAAGCTCTCGGGGTCGGCAAGTGCGCGATGACGTCGCACTCCAGTCAGCCACTGCACTTCATGGGCGACCCGACGGGAAAGGCTGGCGTAGGCGGCATGGCGCGAGCGGGCCAGCCCGGCCTGCTCGGCGGCCAGGTCCGGAACGACCTTGAGTCCAGCGTCGGTCGGCGTGGACGCCCGGACATCTGCGACGTAGTCGATCAGGGCGCTGTCCGATTCGTGCCCGATGGCGCTGACCACCGGGGTACGGCAGGTTGCGACGGCCCGGCACAGCCCCTCGTCGCTGAACGGGAGCAGATCCTCGACCGAGCCGCCTCCTCGGGCAATAACGATCACCGCCACGTCGGGGTCCTTGTCGAGTATGCGCAGGCCGTCGATGACCGAGCGCGCCGCAGACGGACCCTGCACAGCGCAGGCATGTGTCGCGAAACGTACGGCCGGCCAGCGCCGCCGCGCGTTCTCGACGACATCGTGTTCAGCCGCACTTCCGCGTCCGGTCACCAGTCCGACGACCGCTGGCAGGAACGGGAGCGGTTTCTTCCGGGCCACATCGAAGAGTCCCTCAGCGGCCAGGAGCTGTCTAAGCCGCTCGATCCGGGCCAGGAGTTCACCGATGCCCACCGCACGGATCTCACTGGCGCGCAGGGACAGTGTCCCTCGGCCTGCATAGAAATCCGCTCGCGCACGGACGATGATGCGTGCGCCGTCGGCCAAGGGCACAGGCAGCGCCTCGATCAGCTCACGGCGGCACGTGACCGACAACGACATGTCCGCAGCGGGGTCACGCAGTACCAGGAAAACCGTGGCCGCACCTGAACGACGACTGATCTGGGCGACCTGTCCTTCGACCCAGACCTCACCCAGCCGGCCGATCCACTCGGTGAGCTTGCGCGACACGGTGCGGACCGGCCAGGGGTGCTCGGCCGTCGATGGCGCGGTCATCGAACGGTCTGCGCCTCAGCCCTGCTCGCGGCTGCGGTTGAGTCGGTTCTCGAGCATCGTGAGGTAAGGGGCACGGGCGCGCTGGGCGCGCTCATAGCTCAGGATGCGGTCCAGCGTGGCGGCATCGAAGGTCCGAAGGCGGGCCCGCAGTTGGGCGAGGGTGAAGGCGTCGTAGCCCGGCACCGGTACGCCCGATGTCGACGCGTGACCATTCGAGGTGATGTCACCGACGGTGTCAAAGGCTGCCGGGGTGACAATTGAGGCAGGCGATTCGAGACCAGCCGATTCGAGTCCAGCCGTAGAAGCGATGTCATGGGCTAGGTCGAAGGCTGATGGTGTGTGCCCCATGCGGCTGTCGGCGGACGGCTGACGCGGCGGTCGGGTGCGGGTCGTGGCCTGGGACGAAGGCGAAGCCATGCCAGATGTCGCGGAGTTGGACGCGTCGTCGGCTGCTGTGACGTCGACGCCGATGTCCTCGGTGACCGCGTCGGCCACACCGACGACATCATCGTCGAAGGTCGCCCAGGGCGGGTCGGCTTCTTCCGTGCGGCTGATCTGGGTGAGCACTTCGTCACCCTTGACGATCAGCCCGGCGTAGCGCTGCTGCAGTCGCAACGACGTCTGCATCGCGAGGCCCGCTACCTTGACCGGCAGTCCGGTAACGGCTGAGGGCAACTGCCGTGCCTGATCCAGCACGGTGGCAGCCAGGCCGGCTGCGGCGCGGATCGGTTCAGGGATGTCCACAGAGCGGCGAGGCGTTGCCGGAAACTCGCGTGGGCTGGCATCAGGCGGCATCCCTCTAGCCTGCCACGCGCAGTCCTGCCCCGGGAGCCTGCGCCCGGGAACGTATGCTCGATGCGGTGAGCCAGCCGCGAAAGCGTGTCCTGTTGGCCGACCCCCGTGGCTACTGCGCCGGGGTCGACCGCGCAGTCGTGGCTGTTGAAAAGGCATTGGAGGCGCACGGGGCACCGGTCTACGTTCGCAAGCAGATCGTGCACAAGGTGCATGTGGTGCGCACGCTCGAGGCGCGGGGCGCCATCTTCGTCGAGCAGACCGACGAGGTCCCCGAGGGCGCCATGCTTGTCTTCAGCGCACACGGGGTCTCACCAGCGGTACGCCAAGAGGCCAGGGACCGGAATCTGCAGACGATCGATGCGACCTGCCCGCTGGTGACCAAAGTGCACAAGGAAGCGACACGATTCGCTCGTGAAGGCTTCGATATCCTGCTGATCGGCCATCGCGGTCACGAGGAGGTCGAAGGCACCGCCGGCGAGGCACCCGATCACATCCAGGTCGTCGACGGTCACGAGGACATCGCGAATCTGACCGTACGGGACCCCGAGCGCGTGGTCTGGTTGTCCCAGACGACGCTGTCGGTCGACGAGACCCTCGAGACGGTCGATCAACTCAAAGAGCGATTCCCGGGGTTGTCGGCACCGCCCAGCGACGACATCTGTTACGCGACCCAGAACCGGCAGCAGGCCGTCAAGCAGATGGCCGGCGAGTGCGATCTGGTCATCGTCGTCGGTTCCACGAACTCGTCGAACTCAGTGCGGTTGGTCGAGGTCGCCCTCGATGCCGGGGCCCGCGCCTCGCATCTCGTCGACTTCGCCGACGAGATCGATCCGGCCTGGCTCGACGGCGTGCAGACGGTCGGCGTGACCAGCGGTGCATCGGTACCAGAGACGCTCGTGCAGCAGGTCCTGGCCTGGCTGGCCGAGCGCGAGTACACCGATGTCGAGCGAGTCGTAGCTGCCGAGGAGAAGGTTGTCTTCGCACTGCCGCACGAACTCAAGAGAAGCATCGCAACGGCAGCCGCCGACCGGCGCTGAGTCCTGCTCCGCTTCGGTCCCCGAAGGTGACTGGTCCGTTGTGGCGCAAAGCAGTAGGAAACTCAGCGGTGCCGCACGCTCCGATAGCCGAAGACCAGAAGACCGATGGCGGTGGCGATGCCCATCGCGGGGAAGCCGCGCACCAGCAGTGAGGCAAGCACCGTGGGGGTGAACATCAGGGTGGGCGCCAGGACGATCTCGAGCGCGGCGACCGCGGCGAACACCAACGGCGGCGCGACCACGATCGTCGCAATATCGCTGCGTCGCACCCAGAGACCAGCCAGCAGCGTCGATCCGGACAGGGCGATCAGCGTCAAAGTCCGCAGCCCGATACCCAGCAAGGATTCGAGCGTGGCGACGACGAGGGTCACCACGAAGATGAACGCGACCGCGCCAAGTCCGGTCAGGGTGAATGGACGGCCAGTAGCGGGCATGGCCACGGATCTGGCGCCCCCGGCCACTGGCTGCCTCCCCTCGTTCGACTTGTGCCGCCGGCGCATCGGGCATCAGGCGACAAGCGCACAGCCTACGGTCGCTCACGCCGTGTGCGCTGTGTGGTCCGGCGCGGTGCGCGGGACCCGTATGGGGCCGGGATCGTCGACCCCCATGCGACGGAAGGGGTCGGTGGCTGGCTCCCGCAATGCGGTCGTGACCTGTCTCGGACATGCGATCGGGCTGTCGTTGAGGCCGAGTTCGCTGAACCTCCGAGCCGAGACCAGCACGCTTCGTTCGTACGAGCCGACCGTGTCGTTGTAGTGCCCGACGGCGCTGCCCAGCGCAGATCCCAACTTGACCAGGTGATCTGAGAATCGGACGAGGCGGCCATGCAGAGTGCGACCCAGATCGAGCACCTCAGCTGTGTTGGTAGCGAGCACCTCCTGACGCCAGGTGTGGGCCACCGTCCGCAAGAGAGCGAGCAGGGTTGCCGGCGTCGCGATGACGACATCGCGGGTGAACCCGTACTCGAGCAGGCTGGGATCGGTCTCCAGCGCGGCGGCAAGAAAGGCGTCGGAGGGCAGAAACAGCACTACGAACTCCGGGGTGCCCGGGATGTGGCGCAGGTAGTCACGGGTGGCCAGGCGCTCGACATGCTGACGTACCTGCCGCGCGTGGGCGGTCATGCCGACACGACGCGCAGGTTCGTCGGTCGCATGCACGGCTTCGAGGAAGGCAGCCAGCGGGACCTTGGCATCGACGATGATCTGCCGGCCCGCCGTGAGCTGGATCAGCATGTCCGGACGATGTCGGCCCTCGGTGTCGGTGCGGTTGGGCTGCTCTACGAAGTCGCAGTGCGCCAGCATTCCGGACAACTCCACAACGCGGCGTAGCTGCATCTCTCCCCATCGGCCGCGTACGTGTGGCATCCGCAAGGCTGTCACCAGCGCAGCCGTCTCGGCGCGCAGCGCCTGGGACGTCTCACCCATCTGCAGGACCTGGGCGCGCAGCTCACCATGTGCTTGCGCCCGGTCGCGGTCCAGGGCAATCAGGTGGTCGTGCAGTTGGTCCAGTGCTTGTGCGGTGTCCTCACCGGTCCAGGCGGGCTCAGTCCGCTCGGCTCGCCTGATCAGCCAGACGATCAGGCCGGCCAGCCCGAGACCGAGCACGACACCGAGCACGAGTCCGAGCGCGAGTGCGGTGAGATCCATGCTGACGAGCCTGCACGAGGGCTACGACATTCCCGATCATCACCGGCTCATGCGGCGGCCCGAGCCTCGTGATCGAGAAGCCAGCCCTTGGGCTCCAGTCCGTACCGGAAGCCGTGCAGCGCACCCTTTGCCGAGATCACCCGGTGGCACGGGATGAAGAGTGCAGCGGCGTTTCTGGAGCAGGCACTGGCTGCGGCACGTACGGCAGCTGGCCTGCCGCATTTGGCGGCGAAACCGCCATAGCTCAAGGTCGTACCCGCCGGCACCTCGCGCAGAACCTCCCAGGCATGGGTGATGAAAGGCCCGCTGGCTTGCCGCACCGCGACGGCGTCGATGGCGCCCACGTCACCGTCCACATAGGACCGTACGGCGCTGCTGATCCCGCCCAGATCCTCGCTGGGTTCGATCGCGTGCGGACGCAACGCGGGAGAGATCACCGCCACGAGGGATTCCAGGTCGGTCGTCCAGCCACTGGCGTACACCGTGTCGTTCTCGGCCAGGACCGTGAAGGGTCCGGCAGGCGTGTCGGTCGTCCAGCTGTTCATGATGCGATTCTCCTCGCCGCCGATCGGATCGGCCGGTCGTCGATGCGGGATGTACGGGTCAACGGGGCGGCTCGTGTCGCGGTCTGGTGAGCCCACAGGTGCATCACGGCGTAAGAGCGCCACGGCCGCCAGTCCGTGCCCCGGAGGCTTGCTTCGCGTTCGGTGATCGCGGCGGCAGGGTCCACGCCTGACCGAGAACGTGAGCCGATGGGCAGCGTGTCCAGTGCCCGCCGCACGATCAGGTCACCACCAAGGAAGATGTCCGGATCCGACAACCCGCGCATAGCGACGTAGGCGGCCGTCCAGGGACCGATCCCATGCAACCGTTGCAGGTCCTCGACGGCCGCTCGCCGGTCCGCTCCGATGTCCAGCGAGATCGAGCCATCCGTCAGCGCACGAGCGAGATCGCGCAGCGTGCGCTGCCGAGAGCCTGTCATCCCGAGGCCGGAAAGGTCGGCGTCGGCTATGGCTTCTGGCGGGGGAAAGCTGTGTGTCAGACCGCCATCGGGGATGGCCAACGGCTTCCCGAGCGCGATGACCAGCCGCGATGTCAAGGTCATCGCGCCCGCGACCGATACCTGCTGGCCGATGACGGCGCGGAAGGCGAGTTCGGCGGCGTCGGTAGCCCCCGGGACTCTCAGGCCGGGGCGTCGGGCGATCAACGGGCCCAAGATGGGGTCCGGCCGAAGGGCATCGTGGACGGCGATCGGGTCGCTGTCGGCATCGAGAATCCTGCGGCAGCTGGCCACGGCGGTGGGCAGGTCACGGACATCGCCCAGGCGCAGCGTGCACTGGGTGAACGTCTCGTGCGGAGTGAGCCCCACCGTGGCCGGACCGTGCGGGAGATTCAACACCCGGCGGTATCTGCCGTCGACGACCTCTTCGACCTCGGACACCTGGTGTCCGGCGAAGAAGGAGAGCAGGGCAGGGCCGTCGTACGGGGCTCGATGGGCCAGCCGCAGGGTGATGACTCCAGGGGTGGCTGGTGCGCTGCGATGGCGGGAACGCAGGTCGCCGGGAGTGCGGGCAAAGATCGCGCGCACCGTGTCGTTGAACTGCCGGATGCTGTGGAAGCCGGCCGCGAAGGCGACGTCGGCAAAGGACATGCCGGTCGTCTCGATGAGCACGCGGGCGGTCTGGGCGCGTTGGGCCCGAGCCAGAGCCAACGGCCCGACGCCGAGTTCTGCCACCAGCAGACGATTGAGTTGCCGCTCGGAATAGCCAAGAGCGCGGGCAAGACCCGGAACACCGACCCGATCCACGGCACCGTCGGCGATCAACCTCATCGCCCGCCCGACGATGTCACCGCGCACGTTCCATTCGGCCGACCCAGGCGCGGCATCCGGACGGCAACGGCGACAGGCCCGAAGACCCGCCGCCTGGGCCGCTGCCGCGACGGGATAGTAGGAGACATTGTGCGGCAATGGAGTACGAGCCGGGCAGCTTGGCCGGCAGTAGATGCCGGTGGTGTGTACGCCGACGAAGAACCAGCCGTCGAATCGCGCATCCCGGCTGCTGACCGCACGATAGCAGCGCTCGGAATCAAGGCGTTCGTCGGTGAGCATGCCGCTGACTATGCCACCGCAGAGCCCGTTGCACTGGCGGGAATCGGACGCGACTGTCGAGCTCGAACGGCCGATCCCAGATCGGCACAAGGCGTCCTTGAGCCAAACCTATTGGCACAAGGACGCCTTGACTCCAACGTCGGCGGGTCAGCGCCGTACCCTGGCTTCTCGTGAGTTTGACCATCGGCATCGTCGGGCTGCCCAACGTCGGAAAGTCCACCCTGTTCAACGCTTTGACGAAGAATGACGTCCTGGCCGCGAACTACCCGTTCGCAACGATCGAGCCCAACGTCGGAGTCGTCGGTGTCCCGGACGAGCGACTGGCCGTCCTCGGAAAACTGCATAACAGCGCGAAGCTGGTTCGGGCTGCGGTGTCCTTCGTCGACATTGCGGGCATCGTTCGCGGGGCGAGTGAGGGTCAGGGCTTGGGTAACAAGTTCCTTGCCCACATCCGCGAGGCCAGCGCGATCTGCCAGGTGATCCGGGTCTTCTCCGACGACGATGTGGCCCACGTCGATGGCCGGGTCTCCCCGCAGGGCGACATCGAGACGATCAACACCGAGCTGATCCTGGCCGACCTGCAGACCCTGGAAAAGGCGATCCCGCGGCTGGAGAAGGAAACCCGGCTGGCCAAGGACCGCCGTACGGTGCTGGAGGCCGCCACCGAGGCCGCCGCGGTCCTCGACGGCGGGGAGGTCCTCTACGGCTCGAAGGCCGACCTCGACGTCCTGGCCGAGCTGTCCCTGCTGACGGCGAAGCCGTTCCTGTATGTCTTCAACGTCGATGAGGAGGAGCTCGCCGACCCGGCGGTCATCGACGACTTGCGGGCGTTGGTCGCGCCGGCCGAGGCGATCGTGCTGGATGCCAAGATCGAGGCGGAGCTGGCCGAGCTGCCCGACGACGAAGCCGCCGAGCTGCTCGCCGCCGTCGGCCAGGACGAGCCGGGTCTGCATCAGCTCGCCCGGATCGGCTTTGACACCCTGGGTCTGCAGACCTATCTCACCGCCGGCCCCAAGGAGTCGCGGGCGTGGACGATCCCGAAGGGCGCCACAGCTCCTGAGGCCGCCGGAGTCATCCACACCGACTTCCAACGCGGGTTCATCAAGGCCGAGATCATCTCCTACGACGACCTCGTCGCCGCCGGTTCGATGGCTGAGGCGAAGGCCCGCGGCCGGGTCCGGATCGAGGGCAAGGACTACGTGATGTCCGACGGCGACGTCGTCGAGTTCCGACACGGAGCAACATCTACAAGGCGGACGCCGGTCTAGCCTCCGGACGTGATGATCCGACCTTGGTCGCCGCAAGGCTAGTTTCTGGCCGCTCCCTGACTGGTTC
>JACCTM010000320.1 GCA_013812385.1 Geodermatophilaceae bacterium
ATGGGCTACTTCGGTTTCACCTACTTCGAAGAGAACGCGGACTCCCTCAAGGCCCTGGAGATCGACAATGGTGAGGGTTGCGTCGCGCCCAGCGTCGAGACCGCGCAGGACGGCAGCTACGCCCCGCTGTCTCGTCCGTTGTTCATCTATCTGAGTGACAAGGCCACCGAGCGGCCCGAGGTCACCGACTTCGTCAACTTCTACATCGAGAACATCGACGACATAGTGACCGAGGCGCAGTACGTACCGCTCACTGACGAGCAGAAGGCCACGTTGGCCGAAGATTTCGAAGCCCTGACTAGCTGATCCGTCTTTCATGTCAGTGACCGAACTAGGTTCGCGTGCCCCTGCGCCCCAGCCGATGAGGCTGGGGCGCAGGGGCAATCGCGCAGGTGAACGTGGCGTCGAAGTGCTGCTGTTCATCGCCGCAACGGTCGGTGTGCTCACCACCGTCGGAATCATCATCGCGTTGGTCTTCCCGACCATCGACTTCTTCGGCGACGTCAGCATCGTCGAATTTCTCACCGGCGATTCCTGGACGCCATTGTTCGCGGACAAGGAGTACGGCGTCCTCCCGCTGCTGGTCGCGACACTGGTAGTGACCGCGATTGCCACACTCATCGCCGTGCCGCTGGGACTCGGGGCCGCGATCTACCTGGCCGAGTACGCCCGACCGAAGGTCCGGAGTGCCCTCAAGCCCATGCTCGAGGTGCTGGCCGGCATTCCCACGGTCGTCTACGGCTTCTTCGCGCTCGTCGCCATCGGCCCGCTGATCCGTGACTACTGGCCAGGTGGGGACAAACCGTCTTTTCAGAACCTGCTCATCGCCAGCATCGCCATGGGGATCATGATCGTGCCCACGGTCGCCAGCCTTGCCGAGGACGCGATGACCGCGGTACCGAGAAGCCTCCGCCAGGGGGCTTTCGCCCTGGCCTCGTCACGGATGCAGGTGGCCACCCGAGTGGTCTTTCCTGCCGCCTTGTCGGGCATCGTCGCGGCGATCGTGTTGGGCATCTCCCGTGCGATCGGCGAGACGATGATCGTGACCATCGCCGGGGGCCTGATCTCCGACCGCGTCCTGTTCAACCCGATTGAGGGTTCGGCCACGATGACCGCCTTCATCGCCAGTGCGGGCCAAGGCGATCTCCCATTGGGCACGGTGGAATACAAATCGATCTTTGCGGTGGGTGCCCTGCTGTTCATCATCACCTTCGCCCTCAATATCGTCAGCTTCCGCCTGGTCCGTCGCTTCCGAGAGGTCTACGAATAAATGGCGATCGATACCAGCCGGGCGGAGACCGGCTACGTGCACCCGTCGGCTGCGGCGCTCAAGAGGCGCCGTATCCGACTGGGCGACACGCTGTTCCGGTTGGCCTTGCAGTTCTGCCTTTTCGTGGCGTTCGCGTTCCTGGCGAGTCTGATCATCTACGTGCTCATCGCCGGATGGAATCGGCTCGACCTGCGCTTGGTGACGAACATGCCCAGCGGCCTGGCCTCTCGCGCCGACGAGTCCGGGCTGCAGTCCGCACTGACCGGGACTCTGTGGGTCATCACCCTAACCGCGCTGATGTGCCTCCCGACCGGTATAGCCGCAGCGATCTATCTCGAGGAGTACGCCGACAACACCCGTTGGTACAACCGGTTCCTCGAACTGAACATCCAGAACCTCGCCGGAGTCCCGTCGATCGTCTTCGGCATCCTCGGCCTGGGCATCATCGCGCGGGTGTTCGGCCTCGGGTTCACCATCATCACGGCGGCCATCGTGTTGTCCTTGTTGGTGCTGCCGGTCGTGATCATCGCCACCCGCGAGGCCCTGCGAGCCGTGCCGCCCTCGATCCGGCTGGGTTCCTACGCGCTCGGGGCCACCAAGTGGCAGACGGTCCGGCGACAGGTGTTGCCGGCCGCAACGTCCGGAACCGCCACCGGAGCCATCCTGGCGCTGTCTCGAGCCATCGGCGAGGCCGCACCGCTGATCCTGCTGGGTGCTGTGACCTTCGTCCGGTTCAACCCGGAGGGAATCTCCAGCCGGTACACAGTTCTGCCGATCGCGATCTTCAACCTGATCAAGAGTCCACAAGCCGAACTTCAGGAGCTGGCCTCGGCCGGAATTGTGCTTCTGCTGATCATCCTGCTACTGATGAACTCCATCGCGATCGTGATCCGCAACCGCGCCGGCAAGATTAGATGAGCCGCGGTGTAACAAGCTGTTCTGTCCATCTGTTGTCGACCGAGCAAGGGCTGGGGAACGCATCGTGAGTGAGACCACGACTATCGCGCCGCCGGATCTGGATCGCCGTTCCGGGGTGAAGATCACGGCGCGTCAAGAACAATCCACTCCGGCCTCGGACCGCAACGGCGGCGTGGATCCGATCATCGAACTGCAGGACGTGGACATCTACTACGGCTCGTACCGCGCCGTACGAGGAGTCTCGATTCCGATCGAGCGTCGCGAGATCACGGCAATGATCGGGCCGTCCGGTTGCGGCAAGAGCACCCTGCTGCGCTCGCTGAATCGAATGAACGACCTCATTATCGGCGCGCGGGTCACCGGCCGGATCACTTTCCACGGTCAGGACCTGTACGAGGCCGGCGTCGATCCGATCGAGGTTAGG
The DNA here is from genome assembly GCA_013812385.1 of Geodermatophilaceae bacterium. Classification (GTDB taxonomy): domain Bacteria; phylum Actinomycetota; class Actinomycetes; order Mycobacteriales; family Geodermatophilaceae; genus JACCQS01. Next base: position 2,613 of record JACCTM010000320.1, read on the forward strand.
CGCCGGATCGGGATGGTCTTCCAGCAGCCCAACCCCTTTCCCAAGTCGATCTACGACAACATCTCCTACGGTCCGAAGGTCACTGGTATGAAGGTCTCGAACATGGATGACCTCGTCGAGGAGGCGCTGACCGGCGCGGCCCTATGGGGAGAGGTCAAGGACAAGCTCAAGACCAGCGCCCTGGCGCTGTCCGGCGGCCAGCAGCAACGACTGTGCATCGCGCGGACGATCGCGGTGAAGCCGGAAGTCATCCTGATGGACGAGCCGTGCTCGGCCCTGGACCCGATCGCCACGGCCAAGATCGAGGATCTGATGGCCCAGCTCACCAAGCAGTACACGATCGTCATCGTCACGCACAATATGCAACAGGCTGCACGAGTCAGCGACAAGACCGCGTTTCTGACCGCTGAAGTGGACAAGGACGGCCAGCGGCACGGTGTGCTGATCGAGTTCGACGACACGAACAAGATCTTCAGCGCGCCCAGCAACGAGCTCACCGAGGCCTACATCAGCGGCCGATTCGGCTGACCGGGCCCCGACGCTAGCCAGGACCCGCGCATGGTCGCCGGTCGAACCGTCTCACCGGCACTGCCCGAGAATTCCTATCTCGGGACCGGAGCAGCACTGCTCCTGCTGGTCGTCGAGCCGCAGGCATCGGTGGCAGCTGCGCTGAAGACCGCTCTCGGCAAGCACTTCAGCCTGGTGTTGGCTGATAGTGCCGCGGACGCATTGCTGGCTGCCGGCGAGTTCCACCCCGACGTCGTCCTCGCTGCCGCACAGCTGTCCGACATCAGCAGCGAACACCTGGTGAGCACGCTGCGTCGACATCGACCGCTCGCGGTCATCATCGGTGCGGGGCCAGACGATGACGCGGCTGCGGCAGCCGCGATGCGTGCCGGGGCAACGGCCCGCGTGAATCGGCCGTACGCGATCCAGGAACTCGAACCGCTCGTACGAGCCCTACGGCCGCCCAGAACCGTCCTGGCCCAGCTGGAATGCGGTGCCGTGCGCCTCGAGCCGCAATCGCAGCGGGTATTCCTGCGCGAGAGGCCGATCGACCTGCCCCTGCAGGAATTTCACCTGCTACATCTGCTGATGACTCATCGCGACCGGGTACTGACCCGCGAGCAGATACGCCGACAGCTCTGGCCCGGGCTGCCCGACGAGCGGTCCAACACGATCACCGTGCACATCCGTCGGCTGCGCCTGCGATTGGGTGATGACCCCTGGCACCCGAGAGTCATCGCCACCGTCCGCGGGAAGGGGTACCGCTTCACCGCACCCGAAGCCGATCACTCGCCCGCGCCTCGGTGACCACGGGTCTCCTAGGGTTTCGCCATGGCCAGCCCACGCATCATCAGTGACAGCGTCGTCGTCGACACCCCGCCGGCGGTGGTCTTCGCGATCCTCGCCGACCCCAGGGCTCACCTCGAGATCGACGGCTCGAAGTCCGTCCAAGGTGTCGCGTCGACCCAATCCGGGCGCAAGCTGGCCCTGGGCGATCGCTTCGGGATGAGGATGAAGATCGGGCTCCCGTACACGGTGCGAAACACGGTCGTCGAGTACGACGACAACCGGCTGATCGCCTGGCAGCACTTCGCCAAGCACACTTGGCGTTACGAACTCGACGAGTTCGAGCCTGGGCGCACCAGGGTGATCGAGTCCTGGGACTGGTCCCGATCCCCGTACGCACGGCTGATCGAACTCGTCGGTTTCCCAAGCCGCAATCGAAAGGGAATCGCGGCCAGCCTGCCCAAGCTCAAGGCCCTGGCCGAGCAGCGCGCCGCGGGGTCACCGGTCTAGAGCGGTGGTCTCGAGGACCGGCCCGAGTGCACGCGCGTCCAGGTCGGATCGCGGCCGAGCAGCGCCACGATGCGGTCCAGGATGGGCGCGCCTTCAGCCGTTGCGACGCCGGGTGCGAAGGCCGCGCCGGGACGCAGCCGCTCGGGCCCGTCGGGAACGGACTGGGCAATCTTGAGCCCCGTGTCGAGCAGATCCGGGTCGAGGCTGAACGGGACATCGATCGCCCTGGCGACATCCCAACCGTGTACGACGTAGTCGACGAGGTGAAAGCGGATCGCTTGGCTGCCCGGAAAGGTGGTAACCGGACTGATCTCAGGCAGTGCGAACTCGCGCCCGAGCACGCCATCCTCGGCGAACGCGGTCAGGACACGATCGGCCGCAGCGGCGTATTCGCTGATCGAAGCTGGCCCGAAAGGCTGTACCGCCCATAGGGAGATGTCCCCACCGTTGCCGGCCGCAGCCGCCGCGAAGCCGTCGTGCTGCACGGTCATGTGGGCAAGCAGATCGCTCAGTTGCCAGTCACCGCAGGGCGTCGCCCGAGCAAGATCGCCGGTGCTCACCCGTGCGACCACCGAGACGCTGGCTCGTACCACCCGGGCGTGCAGCTCGCGGAGATCGGGAACCGTCATAAGATCCAGTGTCTCCTAGCAAGGAACCGGCCGCGCTCGAGCGGGCTGACGTCGCCCCCGACCGAAGGTCAGCTCGTGGGAGCGCCCTGCAGTGCCTTGAGCGCCTGGTCGGCGTGCACGGTCATGTTCATCTCGCTGGTGATCACCTCGGCGATCTTCCCGTCGGTACCGATCACGAACGTCGCGCGCTTGACCGGAGTGAGGAACTTGCGCTTGACCCCGTACGCGGTAGCCACCTCGCCGTCGGGGTCGGACAGCAGTGGGTAGTCGAAGCTGTGGGTGTCGGAGAACTCCTTCTGCTTGGCAACGGTGTCTGCGCTGATGCCGATCCGTTGCGCCCCCACGGCGCCGAATTCGGCTGCCAGGTCCCGGAAGTGACAGCTCTCGGCCGTACATCCCGACGTCATGGCCCCGGGGTAGAAGAACAGCACGACCGGACCCGCGGCCAGGAAGTCGCTGAGTCTGCGCGACGTCCCGGTCTCGTCGGGAAGGGTGAAATCGGGGGCGGCTGATCCGGTGCTGATGGTCTTCATGGCTGCTTTCTGTGTCGGGATGTGGAGCGGCCCGGTGGGGCCCGGAACGCACGTGCCTGAGGTGAACGGTCAGAATCGGTGAGGGTATGGGGAGGTAGCGGCACGAAGCCGCTGGTCCTGCGGATGTAGTCGGTGTAGCCGGGCCGGCGCTTGTCCATATCCTTCTCGAGCGTCGGCTTGCCCGTTCCCTTGGCCAGCAGGAACGTCATGAACACCGGCGAGAGCACGGTCAGGATGCCCGGCCAGGCGCTGAAGGCGAGCAGCGACAGGCCCCACCAGACGCAGGCGTCGCCGAAGTAGTTGGGATGGCGGGTATAGCGCCACAGGCCGGTGTCCAGCACCTTCCCCGTGGAGTCCGGGTCGTTGCGGAACCGGGTCAGATGCAGGTCGCCGACGGTCTCGAAGAACATCCCGACCGCCCAGACGATGACACCGATCCAGACCAGAAAGCCGAACCCCTCGAAGCCAAGACCCTCCGGCTGGAAGACGGCAACCTGCACGGGTAGGGACACGAACCACATGACCGCTCCCTGGGTCAGGTAGATCTTGCGGGTCGCGTACGCCGTGCGGCTGCCAGCTGCCTTGTCCAGCAACGCTTCATACCGCGGATCCTCGCCATGCCCGCGCGAGCGCAGCCCGATGTGGGTGGCCAGCCGCAGTCCCCAGATCACGGTCAGCGCAGTGATCAGCAGTC
>JACCTM010000325.1 GCA_013812385.1 Geodermatophilaceae bacterium
CTGGCCAACGCGGTTGTTCCTGCCGACCAGTTGGCCGGTGCCGTGCAGGATCTCGTGGCGGCGTTGCTGGCCGCTCCGGCGGCGGCGGCCGCAGCGACCAAGCAACTGCTGCTCGGTGCGGGCGACCGGACCAGAACCGAGCAGTGCGCTGCCGAGCGGCTGGCACAGCTGCCGCTGTTGCGCCAGTTCGCCCAACGTTGATCGACCCTTCGTCGCCCCGCCGGGAACAGGCGTCCGACCGCGGGTGTTGACTCCGCCAGAGGTGAAGACGTGACTGGCATGGGACATATGGGCAGTGTGTCGTCCTGGCGGGCGATGCGGTCGTTCTCCAGCGATCCCGCGAACAAGGACAAGGCCATCCCCGCCGGGACCTGGAAGCGGGTGATCGGATACGCGAGCCCCTACCGGCGCGATCTCACGTGGTTCATCGGCCTGGTGGTCCTCGCCGCGATCGCCGGTGTCGCCACCCCGGTGCTCGCCGGTGACATCGTCAATGTGATCTCCAGTGATTCCGGCACCACCGGCACCGTCATCAGGTTGGCCTCGATCATCGCTGGGCTCGCGGTCTTCGACGCCCTGATGTCGCTGGCTCAGCGCTGGTATTCGGCCAGGATCGGAGAAGGCGTGATCTACGACCTCAGGACCCAGGTCTATGAGCACGTGCAGCAGATGTCGATCGCCTTCTTCACCCGGGCGCAGACCGGAGCCTTGGTCAGCCGGCTGAATTCAGACGTCCTGGGAGCTCAGCGCGCTTTCACCTCGGTTCTGTCGGGGGTCATCTCCAACATCGTCGGACTGGTCCTGACCGTCGGGGTCATGCTGACGCTGTCCTGGCAGATCACGCTGATGTCCCTGGTCCTGTTGCCGGTCTTCATCTTTCCCGCACGGATCGTGGGCCAGCGGCTGCAGAAGATCACCCGGGAGAGTTACGACCTCAACGCGTCGATGAACGCCACGATGACCGAGCGCTTCAACGTCGCCGGCGCCCTGCTCGTCGCACTCTTCGGCCGGCCGGAGCAGGAAGCGGAATCCTTCCGCGGACGCGCGGGACGGGTTCGCGACATCGGGATCGTCTCGGCGATGTACGGGCGGATCTTCTTCGTCGCGCTGACCCTGGTCGCTTCGCTGGCCGGCGCGCTCGTCTACGGGGTCGGCGGAGTGCTCGCCGTGCAGGGCAGTCTCGATGCGGGCACGGTCGTGTCGCTGGCGCTGTTGCTCTCCCGGCTGTACGGCCCGCTGACCGCATTGTCGAACATCCGGGTCGACGTGATGAGTGCGCTGGTTTCCTTCGACCGAGTCTTCGAGGTCCTCGACCTCGCGCCGGGAATCGAGGAACGACCGGACGCACGACAGCTGAAGAGTGGATCGCGGTCGCTGGAGTTCGACGACGTGCATTTCACGTATCCCAGCGGGGAGCAGGTGTCTCTCGCGTCACTGGAGGACATCGCCGTCCTCGACTCCAAGACGACGGTCCCGGTTTTGCACGGTGTCTCGTTCAGCGCTGCTCCCGGAGACCTGATCGCCCTGGTTGGTCAGTCCGGAGCCGGCAAGACCACGATCGCCAACCTGATCCCGCGGCTGTACGACGTGACCTACGGTGCGGTGCTGATCGGCGGGGTCGACATCCGCCAGGTGACCCTGCAGTCGCTGCGCTCGAGGATCGGAATGGTCACTCAGGAAGCACATCTCTTCCACGACACGATCCGGGCAAATCTGGCCTATGCCCGTCCCAAGGCCAGCGACATGGAGATGTTGACCGCGATCCGGGACGCGCAGTTGGAGGGCTTGCTCGACTCACTCCCCGACGGCCTGGACACCGTGGTCGGCGATCGGGGACATCGACTTTCCGGCGGGGAAAAGCAGCGAATGGCCATTGCCAGACTTCTGCTCAAGGAGCCCGACATCGTCATCCTCGACGAGGCTACGGCGCACTTGGACAGCGAATCGGAGGCTGCCGTCCAACTAGCCTTGGAGTCTGCCCTGGCCGGTCGAACCTCGCTCGTGATCGCCCACCGGCTGTCCACGATCCGCCGCGCCAACCAGATTCTGGTCGTCGAGAACGGCAGGATCGTCGAGTCCGGGCGGCATGAGGAGCTCCTGGCCAAAGGGGCACGTTACGCCGATCTCTATCGCACCCAGTTCGCCGCCCAGGAGCGGCGTCCGACCGTCGCGCTCTAACCGGCTTCGTCGGTGGGCGAGCTGTGCGCCCGTAGCGAATCAGTCATCCGCGCGCCGTCGGCTTGGATTCATCGGCGGGACAATTCCAGCAGGTCGTGACCGGGTGCGTGGCAACCGGGCATCCGTGCCAGACTGTTGCGCGTGACCGTGCTCGTGGCTCGCCGCGCCATCGACCTCATGCGCCGTACCCGCGCGGCCTGTCCGGCCTTCTAGCCTCCCCCCGGCGTTCGCCTGCTGCGACGTCACTGCCGCCTCAAACGGTCTCGCAACTTTTCTGCCCCTGTCCGCTTTGGGGCGTCCACGCCATACCCTTACGGAGAATCTCATGGCCCTATGGAAGCCCGACCCGACCTTCTATGCCTCCCCTCGCGACGCGGTCAACGCCCCCGCAGAGCGGCTCGCCTATTTGGCGGCCTTCGACCGATCCGAGACCCAGCCTGATGCCATCGCTGTCCTCGACGTGGATCCGGTTTCTGATACATACGGCGAGGTCGTCGGCTGGACCGACATGCCCTACACCGGTGACGAGCTGCATCACTTCGGCTGGAATGCGTGCAGCAGCGCGCTGTGCCCCTATGCCCCGCATCCGCACGTCGAACGCCGGTAC
>JACCTM010000343.1 GCA_013812385.1 Geodermatophilaceae bacterium
TCGGCGGGTTGGGCACCGTGTGGGGGGCGGTTGTCGGCGGTTTCGCCGTTGAGTTCCTCGACGAGGGCCTTCGCGATTTCATCCCGGTGATCGTTCCCGGCGCCAGCGGCGAAGTTCAGCTGATCGGGTTCGGCGTGATCCTGACCCTGGTGATGATCTTCCTCCCTGGTGGTCTGCACCAGGCGTTCCGGGTGGTGACTGGCCTGCGCGCGCCGCGAAGCGGTTCTATCCCGAGTGCGCCAGCCTCGGAGGAGGGGATCGACCCGGATCAGGGGAAGATTTCTACCAACCTAACGTCGCAGGGGCCCCCTGAGTCGGTTGGAGAGGGGGCGTTGCTCGTCCGCGAGGGTCGTCCGGCACCGGGTACGACGCTGCTCGAGGTGAAAGCCTTGACCAAGCGGTACGGCGGTGTCGTTGCTGTCGACAGCGTAAATTTCGACGTGGCGGCGGGCGAGATCATGGCACTGATCGGACCCAACGGGGCGGGCAAGACCACCTGCTTCAACATGATCAGCGGTGTCACTGCACCCAGCGACGGTTCGGTGGTGCTGTCCGGCGAGCGCATCGACGGCCGCAAGCCACACGTCTTCGCCCGGCACCGAGCGACTCGGACGTTTCAGAACCTGCAGGTGTTCGGCTCGACCACGGTGCTCGGCAACGTCATGGTCGGGCGGCATCTGCGTAGCCGGGTGGGCTTGTTGCGCGGCATGCTCGGATTCGCCGCGCGTACCGAGGAACGTGCGATCGTGGCTGCAGCGCGCGAGGTGATCGACCTGGTCGGGCTGGCCGAGGATACAGATCGTCCGGCTGCCGATCTGCCCTTCGGTCGGCAGCGGCTGATGGAGGTTGCCCGCGCGCTGGCCACCGAACCTGACCTGCTGCTGCTCGACGAGCCGATGGCCGGACTGTCAGGATCGGAGCGGCGTGAGCTGGCCGGGTTGCTCCGCCGATTGCGCGCCGGTGGCATGGCTATCGTTCTGGTCGAGCATGACGTCGAAGCCGTACTGGCCCTGGCCGATCGAGTCGCTGTTCTCGACGACGGAGTCCTGATCGCCCTCGGTCGGCCCGACGAGATCCGTACCGACCCCGCCGTTCTTGCCGCCTATCTCGGCGTGGAGGACGACGATCCGGAGGCAGCCGCGGCGGTACGGGATTTGGCGGCCGAGGACGCCGAGGGGGCCCGATGAGCCTTCAGATCCGTGACCTGTACGCCGGATACGGGCGGCTGGAAGTGCTGCACGGGGTGAGTGTCGCCGTGGAACCAGGAGCGATCGCTGCGGTCGTCGGTGCGAACGGCGCGGGTAAGACCACTCTGCTGCGCGCAGTCTCCGGGCTGCTGCGGGCCGGTGCCGGCACGATCCGGCTGGGGGATCGGGACGTGACCAGCCTGGGTGCGGAGTCGATTGCCGCGGCCGGACTGGCACACGTTCCGGAGAATCGGCTGGTCTTCCCGTCCCTGACGGTCGGCGACAATCTGACTCTCGGCGCCTGGACCCGCCGCCGCGACAGGACCGCAATGGCGCAGCGTCGTACCCAGGTGGTGGAGTACTTCCCGCGACTGGCCGAGCGACTCGGCCAACCGGCCGGAACCCTGTCCGGTGAGCAGCAGATGCTCGCCGTGGGACGCGGCCTGATGGCCCGACCCTCGGTGCTGATCCTCGACGAGCCGAGTCTGGGCCTGGCCCCCCGAGTGATCCGGGAAATCTTCGCAACTCTGGCCCGGCTGCGCTCCGACGAGGGGTTGGCGATACTTCTGGTCGAACAGAACGTCCGGGCCGCCTTCAAGATCGCCGACCACGCCTACGTCATGGACCGTGGCAGTGTGCTGATGGAGGGCGAGCCAACAGCCTTGCTCGACGACGAGCGGGTGCAGCAGGCCTACCTCGGCGGCGGGTATGTCCGGGTCTCGGAGGAGCCAGCCAACGAGCGGCCCGAAGCGGCCGATGCGGCGAAACCGGAATCCTTGCCAGGCCCGGCACGTTAGAGTGAGTGCATAACTACACAGGGGGTGAATGGTCTCGACTTCGTTCGTCGAGGCAGGGGAAGCGGGCCGAGGAAGGCAACGATGAGCTCGTTAACCACGCGTTGCAAAAAATCAAGCGCCGACAATAGTCAGCGCGACTTTGCACTCGCTGCCTAAGCGGGTCTGAAGTCCGTCAGACCGGGAGGGCCTCCGGCCCGGAACCTGGCGCCGCTAGGAGGATCACCGTACGACCCGGTTGCGGGGGCGTACGGGACACCAAACAGCAACTGGGCCTGTCACACCGACTAGTTCACAAGATCGGTGGGGCCAAGTAGAGACGATGTGAACTGCGCACGGAGAAGCCCTGTCAAGTCAACGAAGGACCCGGGTTCGATTCCCGGCACCTCCACCC
>JACCTM010000355.1 GCA_013812385.1 Geodermatophilaceae bacterium
CGGCCAGGTCTGTGGGTCGCTCGAACGGTAACGCCGCGGTGGTCAGATACCCGGCGATCTCCGCCTCGGTCCATTCCCGGCCAAGGTCGGCGCCGGGCATCTGCTCGACCCGTTCGCCTCCCCCGCCCGCCCCAGTTCGGGCAAGATGTAGCGCCCCGCCGAGCGCGGTACCGGCATCGCCGGCCGCCGGCTGGACCCAGACGTCGTCGTACGGACCCTGCTCGTGGATCCGGGTGTTGGCCACGCAGTTCAGCGCGAGCCCGCCTGCCAGGACCAGACAGCGACCGCCGGTCTGGGCGTGCAGCCAGCCGACCAGTTCGAGCAGCATGTCCTCGAGGCGCGATTGCAGACTGGCGGCCAGATCCGCGTGGTCGCTGGTCCATTCCTCGCCGGAGCGCAGCGGCGGGGCGAAGCTGGCCCAGTCGACCGGCTCGGTCCGGAACCCGCCGTCGCCGGTGGTGTAGAGCGACTCGCGCAGCAGGTCGGCGAAGCGCGGCTTGCCGTACGAGGCCAACGCCATGACCTTGTATTCGTCACAGCTGCGCAGGAATCCGAGGTGTTCGGTGAGGTCCTCGTAGACCAGGCCGAGCGAGTGTGGAAGGGATTGCCCGGCCAGCGGCGTGAGCACGCCGTCGTCGTAGCGCCCGGCCAGGTGGCTGCTCGCCTCGCCGCGGCCGTCCAGCACGAGGACATCGCAGTCGCGGTACGGACCGGCTAGGCCAGCCGAGGCCGCGTGGGCGACGTGATGCGGAACGTAGGCGACTCGGCACGGTTCCAACCCGGGCAGCGCCGTGGTCAGGAAGCCCGGAGCGCTGCGCGCGTAGTCGATCCGCAGGTGGTCCCATGGGTCGTCGAGACCCAGTTGGTCAGCCGGTCGGGACAGAGCAGGGTCGAAGGAGTACGCGACGGCGTCGAGGTCGGCGGCGGTGATCCCACCACGCTCTAGGCACCAACGGGCGGCCTGCTCGGGCAACTCCCAGGCGGAGAAGGGCACCGGTCGCTTTCCGTGCTTGCGGCGGCTGAACCGCTCTTCCTCCGCGGCCGCGACGATCCTGCCGTCGACGACCAGAGCCGCCGACGGATCGTGGAAGATCGCGTTCACGCTGAGAATGCGCATGCCGACCCTTCGCTGCAGAGGTTCACCGATATCTGGTTCCCGCTTCTGCGCCGGAGAAACGCTTCTCGGTAGAAACGCTTCTCCGGCGACCTCGCCGCGCATGAACGCCGTGGTGCAGGGAATTGTTGCGCCATGGGCCGACGCATCCTGCTGTGGCACGTGCACGGCTCGTGGACCACATCGTTCGTCCAGGGCGGTCACGAGTACGTCGTTCCCGTGGACGCCGAGCGCGGGCCGGACGGACGTGGCCGCGCCAGCACCTGGGACTGGCCATCCAACGTGAGTGAGGTTCCGCTGTCAGAATTGCGGGCGCAGGACGTCGACCTGGTGATCCTGCAGCGCCCGTACGAGGCCGCCCTGGTCGAGCGCTGGCTGGGTCATCGACCCGGCTACGACGTACCGGCCTTGTATCTTGAGCACAACACTCCGGGCGGGGACGTACCGGCGACCCGGCACCCGTACGCCGACCAGTCGGCTGTGCCGATCGTGCACGTCACCGCGTTCAACCGGCTGTTCTGGGATTGCGGTTCCGCGCGGACCGAGGTGATCGAGCACGGCATCGTGGATCCGGGGGGGCGCTACCTCGGCGACGTCCCGCGCGCGGCGGTGGTCATCAACGACCCGATCCGGCGGGCCCGCGCCGTGGGGACCGATCTGCTGGCGGCGTTGTCGGCCGTCGTCCCGCTCGACGTCTTCGGGATGGGGGTCAGCGGTCTGGCCGAGCATCTCGGTTTGTCCGAGGAGCGGTTGCGCACCTACGAGAACCTGCCGCAGCACGAGATGCATCGGGCCCTGGCGCGTCGACGGGTCTACGTGCACCTGACCCGTTGGACGTCACTGGGTCTCTCGTTGCTCGAGGCCATGCATCTGGGGATGCCGGTGGTAGCGCTGGCGACGACTGAGGTGGTCACCGCCGTCCCGCCCGAGGCCGGAGCGATCAGCACTCGTCCGGAGGCGCTGGCTGCGGCTGCGGCGCACTTCCTGGACTGTCCCGCGCAGGCCCGCGTGGCCGGTGCGGCTGGTCGCGCGGCAGCGCTCTCGCGGTACGGCCTGGGCCGGTTCCTGGCTGACTGGGACCGCGTCCTGGATTCGGTCCCTGCACAGGACCCGGCTGAGTGACTCGGGCAGCTCAGTAACTGGTCACACCCTTATCCGGTTGGCTCCGCCGGCCCGGGACGGATCTGTTCGGTCAGTCTCGATTCGCGCTCAGGATCGTGCAGCCGACTTGCCCTCTTGTGATCGAAGATCATGAGCGGTTCAGGTGTAGTGGCCGTGCACCCAGGCAGTTCGTACCGGATGCTGAGGAGCGGCCGGCTACCTCTGGACGTTCCGGTACTTCGCCCCGACCTGCAGCGGCCCGCTGTCCAGACGTGGGCATTCCTAGGTGTGCGGATCCCACTTGGCGGTGTTGGTGAAATCGCTGAGATAGGCAGCGACCTTGCTCAACGGCGCACGGGTCACGACCTCGCGCTCGACGGTGATTATGCCGAGTGCTCCTTCTCCCGCTGAGGCTGGGTGGATCCGTGCTCCTCGGGGCCGGGGCCGCGTTCGTCAGCACTGGCCTGGT
>JACCTM010000374.1 GCA_013812385.1 Geodermatophilaceae bacterium
CTGCCCGACGCGCGCCGGCTGCCCCGCCCACCCCGTCTGCGCGGCCCGGTCCCTCCGCCGGCCCGGTCCGTCCAGTCCGTCCAGTCCGTCCAGTCCGCAAGGCCCGCACCCGAACGGGTCCCACTCCGTGGTGGCAGCGCGGCAGGGTGCTGGCTGGTGCCTCGGTGCTGCTGCTCATCACGCTCGCTGCAGTGGTCCTCGCGATCACCCTGGGCGGCCCGGACGACTCGTCGACCGCTGCGCCTGCACCGACACCGGCGACCACCCCTGTCGTCACCACACCCCTGGCGGCGACCACCGCGCCAGCGCCGCCGACCACCCCGGAACCGACGACGCCCACACCGCCGCCACCGCCCCCCGCGGCGCCCGGCCCGCCGGATTTCGTGACGGCGGTACAGACCTACTACGGGCTGCTACCCGACCAGCTCGACGATGCATACGCCTACCTCGGTCCCGACGTGCAGGAGCAGGCCCGTGGCCGCGATGGGTACGAGAACTACTGGAGCCAGTACAGCGAGGTCGAGGCCGATAACGTCCAGGCAGACGGCACGACGGTCACGCTGACGATCGTCTATACGAGGCTGGATGGCACTTCTTTCACCGAGCCCTACATGCTGATAATGGGCACCGCCGACGACGGCAGCATCCTAATCCTGAACTCGGAATACGGTGGACCCGGTTAGTCAGTGCTACTGAGCCGGGGGCCGTCCGTCAGTGATCGGGATCAGCGCTGGCGGGTCCGGTGACGCCGGCATCCACGTCGCCGGTCCTACCGTGATGTCCGGCTTGCTTCGCCCGTTCGTAGGAGGCGTGGATCTCCGCCTCGGCCTCGTCCCGTCCCACCCAGATGCCGGTTGCGACGGACTTGCCCGGCTCCAGTGCCTTGTAGACCTGGAAGAAGTGCTCGATCTCGCGCTTGTCGAACTCCGGTACGTGATAGACGTCGCGCATGTGTTCCATCCGCGGATCGGTCGCGGCCACCGCGAGCACCTTGTCGTCGCCGCCGGCTTCGTCCGACATCCGGAACATGCCGATCGCCCGGCAGGTGATCAGGCAGCCGGGAAAGGTCGGTTCGTCGAGGATCACCAGGGCATCGAGCGGGTCGCCGTCCTGTCCCAGGGTGTCCTCGATGAAGCCGTAATCCGACGGATAGTGAGTGGCGGTGAACAATCGGCGGTCCAGCTTGATCCGGCCGGTGCGGTGGTCGTACTCGTACTTGTTCCGCACGCCCTTGGGGATCTCGATCGTCACGTCGAAGTTCACGCCTCCTAGTGTGTCCCAAGACTGACCGCGATCATGGAGCTGTGACCGCGCTTCCGGCCAGAAACTGGTCATAGCTCCATGGTCGCGGCGGTAATTGAGCATCCAATGAGGAGATCGGTTGCCCGCCAGACGTGCTGAGCTCGTCCGTCCGAGCCGGGCGCGCCGCCTTCTGCTCGTGCTCCTAGCCCTGGTGCTCGTGGCAGCGGCCGGAGTGACCACCGTCGTTCTGGTCAACTCCGGGTCAGAGTCCCCTCCGCCGGGGCTGTCGGTGTTCGCGGTGCCCGAACCCGTCCTCCCAGACCTGGCTGTCCCGGAACCCGTCCTGGCCGACGACGCCGGGAACGAGCCGATCCCCGACCCAGCCGCGCTGGCTGCGATTCTGGCGCCGACCCTCGCCGATCCCCGCTTGGGTGGGCGGCTGTTGGCCTCGGTCGTGGATGTCGTCGACGGTCAGGTGCTCTTCGAAGCCTCGGGTGCTCAGTCCGGAACTCCGGCGTCCAACGCAAAGCTGCTGACCGCCTTTGCCGCATTGAGCACGCTCGACCCTGGGGACCGGCTCTCGACCAGCGTCGTGGCCGGGTCGACAGCGGGTGAGATCGTGCTGGTCGGCGGTGGAGACGCCACGCTGTCCCGTACGGCCCCGTCGCTGAGTTATCCCGGGGCGCCAACGGTCGCCGATCTCGCCCAGCAGGTACTGGGGAATGCGGATACGGAGATCACCGGCATCGTCGTGGACAGCTCGCTCTACACCGGGCCGTCGATCTCACCACTCTGGCGGACCGGCGATGCGCCCTCGACCTACGCCGCCCCGGTCACCGCCACCATGGTCGACGGCGGCCGGATCAGCCCCGGCTCCCGGTCGCGAAGCGGCACTCCGGCCCTCGATGCCGGTGCCGCCCTGGCCGCGGCACTAGGACGGCCCGACCTGCCGGTGGTCGCCGGACTCGCCCCGCCCGAGGCGGCGCTGCTCGCCCTGGTCGAATCCGCTCCGATCTCCCGGTTGGTCGAGACCATGCTGGCGCTGTCTGACAACGTCCTGGCCGAGTCTTTGGCCCGGCACGTCGCCCTGGCCCGGGGGCAGAGCGCGGATTTCACCGGCGGGGCGATTGCGGTCACCGATGCCGTCGCCGCAGCCGGCCTGGACACCACCGGCCTGACTGTCGTGGACGGCAGCGGGCTGTCGGCCGACAACGCCGTACCCCCGCGCTTGCTGACTGATCTGCTCCGCGCGGTCGCCGCCGAGGACGGCAATCTCGATCTCGTCGCGATCAGCAGCGGACTGCCGGTGGCCGGTTATGACGGAACGCTGGTCGACCGGTACGAGGGCGGCCCCACGGTGGGCGCCGGTTCGGTACGCGCGAAGTCGGGGACCCTCGACGGCGTCAACACCCTCGCCGGGTACGTGGTGACCGCCGAAGGCCGAGTGCTGGCCTTCGCCCTGATCGCCGACCAGCTACCGCCGGGCGGCCAGTTGATCGGCGGCGAACCCGTCCTGGATGCCTTTGCTGGGGTCCTGGCCTCCTGCGGCTGTCGCTGACCACCCCGCCTGCCCGGTGTGAAGACGCCTCTAGGCCGCCCGCGTACGGTTGACGCATGGTGATTTGCTGGTGAGCGGCACTCCGTCCCTGGTCGACTGGGGATTGGCCTCGCGTACGGCGCGACGGCTGGTCCGCGCCAGTCCCGAGGTCTCTGAGCAGGACGCGGCACAAGCCGTCGAGGAGCTGCTGGAGTTATCCGACGAGGCCGAGAGCCATGTTCGTGCCCTGACCAGACTGAGCCCGCTGACCACGACCGTCCCCGCCGTCCGCGTCGTCGACCGTGGCGCCTGGATCGACGTCAACGTCGCCGGGATGGCCAGCCTGATCACCCCGCTGGCCCAACGGCTGGTCGAGAACCAGGACCGCCCGTCGAACTCGCTGACCGTTGCGATCGGGTCGCGGGTCACCGGCGCACAGGCCGGCGCGGTGCTGGCCTTCGTCGCGTCCCGGGTTCTCGGTCAGTATGAGATCTTCGGCAGCGGCGGCGAACTGCTGCTGGTGGCGCCCAACATCGTCGAGGTCGAACGCAAACTGGGCGTCAACCCCCGCGACTTCCGGCTCTGGGTCTGCTTGCACGAGGCGACGCACCGCCTGCAGTTCACGGCCGTGCCATGGCTGGAGGGCTATCTCAGCGACCAGATCAGCGCCTTTGTCGACGCGACCGACACATCGGCCGAGGCGGTACGCGAGCAGCTTGGCGAACTCGTCCGCAACATTGCCTACGCCGTACGAGGCAGCGGGTCCGCCGGTGGCGACGCGGCCGGGGAAGGGCTGCTCGCTCTCATCAAGAGCCCGGAACAGCGCGCGATCCTCGATCAGATGACCGCACTGATGAGTTTGGTCGAGGGCCACGCGGAGTACGTGATGGACGAGGTCGGGCCCGACGTCGTGCCGTCGGTCGCCGCGATCCGTAAGCGGTTCAACCAGCGCCGTAAGGGCCGTGGCCCGGTGGACCGAATCCTGCGCCGCCTGCTTGGCCTCGAGGCAAAGATGCTGCAGTACGCCCAGGGCCGGCATTTCGTCAGCGGTGTGGTCGCCGAGGTCGGGATCGAGGGATTCAACGCCGTCTGGGCCGGCCCACATACCCTGCCGACGATGGAGGAACTCCTGGACCCGGCCGCCTGGGTGGCCCGAGTGCACGGCCCGCGGCCGGCCATCGCGTCCTGACCCGACTGCCCTTCGACCGCCCCGACCCCCGTCTGCGCAGCGCCCGCCATGGCCGGACCACCCGCCGCCGTCGCGGCAATCCGCCGCGCCGTACGGGCCAGCATCAGGGACGTCCACTTCCCGATACGTGTGGCCTGCAGCGGCGGGGCGGACTCGCTCGCGCTGGCGGCGGCGGTCTCGTTCGTGGCCCGACGAGACGGGTACGGATCGGTCTGCGGGCTCACGGTCGACCATGGGCTGCAACCGGATTCGGCCCAACGCGCGGCGACCACGGCCACGATCCTGAGCGACATCGGACTCGATCCGGTGCACGTCCTGACCGTTGAGGTCGGTACTGAGGGTGGCCCAGAGGCTGCCGCCCGTACGGCGCGATACGAGGCGCTGAAGGCAGGCGTATGGCTCCAAGGAGGCTGTGTAGCCCTGGGTCACACCCTCGATGACCAGGCCGAGACGGTCCTGCTCGGCCTGGGCCGAGGGTCTGGCCCGCGCTCGATCGCGGGAATGCAGACCCACCAGGGCGTGTGGTGGCGACCGCTCCTCGAAGTACCCAGAGCCACGACTGTAAAGGCATGCGAGGCACTAGGACTGCCGGTCTGGGATGACCCGCACAACCATGATCCGGCCTACCGCCGGGTGCGCCTGCGGCACGAGGTGCTGCCGCTGCTCGACGACGTGCTGGGCGGCGGAACGTCGGCGGCACTGGCCCGTACGGCCACACTCCTGCGTGCCGACCTCGACGCGCTGGACACCCTGGCCGAGCAATGGCAGACCGAGCACCACGCGACCGGTGAGATCCTCCCGGCGGCCGGTTTGGCCGAGCTGCCGGCGGCGCTGCGCCAGCGGGTGATCCGGCTGTGGTTGATCTGCCGCGCGGTACCCGAACTCGGCTCGGTGCACCTGGACGAGGTGGGCCGACTGATCACCGGCTGGCACGGGCAGGGCCCGATCGATCTGCCGGGTGGATTCAGCCTCAGCCGGACGTCTGGCACCCTCACACTGAAGACCCGAACCTGAAAGGCCCAAACCTGCACGGTCGTCGTCCCACAGATCACAATCCACGGGAGCCCTGAGTGGCCACAGTCGTCATCAGCGGGCAGACCGCCGACGAGATCAGTCCCCGAGCCACCGGCGTGTACGGCGACGACATCGAGACCGTGCTGGTCAGCGAGCAACAGATCGCTGCCCGAGTGGCCGAGCTGGCCGCCGAGGTGGGCGCCGACTACGCCAACCGGGACGTGCTGCTAGTCGGCGTGCTCAAGGGCGCGGTGTTGTTCATGTCGGACTTTGCCCGGGCGCTGAACCGGCCCTCGCAGATGGAGTTCATGGCGGTCTCCTCGTACGGGTCGGCGACCAGTTCCTCCGGCGTCGTACGGATTCTCAAGGACCTGGACCGGGACATCTCCGGCCGCGACGTGCTGATCATCGAGGACATCGTCGACTCCGGCCTGACGCTGTCCTGGCTGATCAAGAACCTGGAGTCCCGCCGACCCGCCTCCCTCGAAGTCTGCGCCCTGCTGCGCAAGCCCGACGCGGTCAAGGTCGACGTACGGGTCCGGTACATCGGCTTCGACATCCCCAACGAGTTCGTCGTCGGGTACGGGCTGGACTACGCCGAGCGCTACCGGGAGCTCTCCTTCATCGGCACCCTGCGTCCCGCGGTCTACGCCGCCCACTGAGCGCCTCCGTACGGCAGGAACGCCGGAAGCAGCCTGAGCGTTGGGCAGAACACGAGCAGCAGGGGCTCCCAGGTCTGCGGGGTAGAGTCGGCAACGCGGTAGGAGCCGGGGAATCACTGCGCTGACAGCGTCGGGTCGCGGCGCGAGAGACAGCCTTCGGGCCCACAAGAGCAGGAGGGACGCCGACCCCGATCCACCCTCGGGTTCGGCATCGCGATGGAACGTAAACGACTGATCAGGTC
>JACCTM010000384.1 GCA_013812385.1 Geodermatophilaceae bacterium
TGTCACCGCCAGACCGGCGGGATGTACCACGAAGGAGTAGCCATGACCGACAACTTCAGTTTCGCCCCCGGGCTCAGTGCCGAGATCGCCTACCGGCACGAGCGCATCGTCGAAGCCGCGGGCGGTATCCGACGGGTTCGGCGTGGCCGTGCCCGTCGGGCGGCCCGCGCGGTCGCCGTACGCAACGCCACCGGCCGGATCGGTGCCGCCCGACCGGCGCACTGACCGGTGGTGCAGCCCGTCCTGTACGCATTGTCGGGTACGGACCAGCCGTGTATGCAGCCTTGGCGGCCAGCGACGGCGCTTGCGGCGACCCGATGAGTCAAGAAATGCTGTCGCAGCCGCGTGCCACGATGTTCCCCGTGGCCCGTACGAGTTCCCTGATCCCGTTGCTGGGACGTGCCCGGGAGCTCGAGCGGCTGTGTTCCGCGGTCGGCGGCGCGCGTGCGGGCGAGCCCTCGACGGTTCTGCTGGCCGGAGACGCCGGAGTCGGCAAGACCCGGCTGCTGCGCGAACTCGGTGACTGGGCTGCGGGCGAGGACCTGACCCTCTTGGTCGGGCACTGCGTGGACCTGGGCGAACTCGGCCTGCCCTACCTTCCCTTTACCGAGATTCTGGCAGCGCTGACCCGCGATCCGGCTCCAGCGGTCGCCGAGATGATCGCCAGACATCCTGGCGTGGTCAGTCTGTTCAGCGGCGAGCCGGGTCAGCCGCGTGCCATGGTTTCAGCCGGTCGGACCAACCCAGATCCTGCCGACCGAATCGCACCCGCCGGCTCTGGCCAACGGCAGCTCTTCGAGGCGATCGCGACGCTGCTCTTCGAGCTGGCCGACCTGCGCCCGGTGCTGCTGGTCATCGAAGACCTGCACTGGGCTGACCAGTCCACTCGTGACCTGCTCCGCTTCCTGATCAGCCGGCTCACCGAGCAGCGCCTGATGATCATCGGTTCCTACCGCACCGATGACCTGCATCGGCGCCACCCACTGCGTCCGTGGCTGGCCGAGCTGGTGCGGGTCGAGATCGTCGAGCGCCTGGTTCTGGCGCCGCTGGACGATCCGGACGTGGCCGCGCTGGTCCGAGCCGTACG
Organism: Geodermatophilaceae bacterium; assembly: GCA_013812385.1. Lineage (GTDB taxonomy): Bacteria > Actinomycetota > Actinomycetes > Mycobacteriales > Geodermatophilaceae > JACCQS01. The sequence continues at coordinate 1,088 of JACCTM010000384.1, forward strand.
ACCTGGTCGGCTCTCGGACGCTGTGCTCCGGCGGATCGTCGATCGGGCCGAGGGCAACCCCTTCTATGCCGAGGAGCTGGCGGCCGCGGGTGGCCCTGGTGACTTCGGCTTTCGTGCCGAGGACCCGTCTTCCGCGGTCGGTGCCGGCGGAGTCCCGGACGGGCTCAGCGACGTCCTGCTGGCCCGGCTGGAAGCGCTACCGACGGATGCTCAGCACGTCGTACGAGTGGCGGCGATCGCCGGACGGAGCGTGGCGCACGAGGTCCTGGCCGCGGTCGCCGGCCTACCCCCGGCCGCGCTTGAGACCGCGATCCGAGAAGCGGTCAACCGGTACATCCTCGTCGCCGAGGACGACGGCAAGTACCAGTTCCGCCATGCCCTGCTGCGGGAGTCGGCCTACGGCGACCTGTTGCCCGGTGAGCGGGTCCGGCTGCATGCCGCCTTCGCCGAGCAGCTGGCCGACACCGGCTCGGCAGCCGAGCTGGCGTTGCACTACCGGGAGAGCAACGACCTGGCCGGAGCACTGGGGGCGAGTTGGCAGGCAGCCCGGGATGCGGCGCGCCTGCGCGGGCCGGTCGAGCAGTTGCAGCATCTGGAGCGGCTGCTCAGCCTGTGGCCTAGCGTTCCGGATGCAGCGCAACGGATCGGCAGGTCTTATGTTGCCGCGGCCCTGGAGGCAAGTGGCGCGGCATCAGATGCCGGTGAGCGGACCCGGTCGATCAAGCTGGCGCGATTTGCACTGGAGCGGCTCAACGCCGACCCGTCGTCCGATCCCGGCTTGGCGGTCCGGGTGCAGTACACGCTCGGGCAGACCCTGCTCAACGCCGACCGGGACGCCGAAGCCTACGTCCACACCAGCGCCGCCATGGATGAGCTCGGGCCCGAGCCGACCGCGCAGAACGCGCGTACCTGGGCCTGGGCGGCGGCCATCCACATGCGATCGTCGTTCTTCAACGGGAAGTACGAAGAGTCCAAGGCCATCGGTGAGGCCGCGCTGGCCGTCGCGGAGCAGTACGGCGTCGACGACGCCCGGGCCGATCTGCTGATCACGATCGCGCGGGTGTACGAGAAACATCCCGAGAGTGGCGGCTCGGTCGATCATCTGGCCCGGGCACTGGAGCTGGCCCGCAGCTCAGGTGACATCGGCACCGAAATGCGGGCGACGTACAACCTGGCGGTGGCGACCTTCAACTCCGGTGATCTGACCGAGGCGCTGCGGGTCCTCAAGGCGGGCAATCGCCGGGCCATGGAAAGCGGCGTGCCCTATGGCGCGTATGCCACCGAGACGCTCTTCTTCACCGTGCATGCCTGCTTCATCGCCGGTGACTGGGAGACCGTCCGGTCCATCGTGGACGCGTGCCGGGCCCACGGTCCGGAATCCACCCGGCACGTGGTCGCTGCCGGGATGTATCGCGGGGTTGCGCGTGGTGAGGACGTCAGCGCCGATCTTGCCGAGGCGCGCCGATGGTTGGAGCTGCCGATCCTGGCGATCGTCGTCGGCATCGTCTCCGCCGAACTCGCCCTCGCCGCGGGCTCGCCGACCGACGCGCGCACCGCTGTCACCGACGCCATCGAACGGGTCACCGCAGTGTGGGACACGACGTTCATGGCCCAGATCCGGCTGATCGCACTGCTGACCTGCGCCTATGCCGACGAGGTCGAGCGGCTGCGGATGGTGCGGGATGCGGCGGGGGTCGCCGCGGCACGTGCCGAGGTGCAGCCCTTCCTCGACGACGCGGCCGTTGTCATCGCCTCGTGTCGAGCCGAGCGCGCTAGTCAGTCCCTCGGCGTCGAAGCTGACGCCTGGGTGCTGCGGCTGGCCGCCGAGTCGAGCCGACTCGACGACGATCGGTCGGGTGCCGTGCCGGCCTGGCGGGCTGCGGTGCGGGGCTTCGGGTACGGCGACCGCTACGAGCAGGCTCGGAGCAGACTCCGGCTGGCCGAGGCGCTGATCGCTACCGACCAACGGCACGAGGCTCAAGCGGAAGCCCGGTTGGCCTACGACGTTGCCCGCGAGTTGGGTGCTGCGCCGCTTGTCGCTGCGGTGGAGTCCCTGGCTCGCCGCGCCCGGCTCGACATCGGCGCTCCGACCTCGGCTCGTTCCGATGGGACCGGGCTGACCCCCCGGGAGCAGGAGGTTCTCGACCTGTTGGCTCGCGGCCGGACGAATCGCCAGATCGGCACCGAACTGTTCATCAGCGAGAAGACCGCGAGCGTGCACGTCTCCAACATCCTCGGCAAGTTGCACGCCTCCGGGCGCACGGAGGCGGTAACGATCGCGCATCACCGCGGCCTGATCTCGGCATGACGGAACGAGGACCGGTCTTGTTGCGTGGCACGGGAATGAACTCGCTCGCCAAACGCCTGATGTCCGGAGTTGCCTTCGTGATGGCAATGGCGCTCGGTCTGAGTCTCGGGTTCCTGGCCGTACGCCTGTTCACCGTCTGTGGCCCACCTGTGCATGGGGCGCAACGCTCGGAAGGACTTTGGCGCCGGGGGTCCTCAATACGGGCGCGCCAGATTCTCGAACATTGGAAAGTGGCGCAGATTCGTGGTGAGCAACGGCGTGCCGAGGATCGTTGCGGTCGCGGCGATGAGGTAATCCGCATCGTCGATCCCCGAGTGACTCGCCCGGTACGTACGGGCGTAGGTGGCGGCCTGACGCGCGACGGGCTCGGTCACGGGAATCCAATCGATGGCCTCTAGGAACCGTTCTACGGCCGTCTCGTCAGGGGCTCGTGCACCAGCGAGTAGCTCGAAGCGGACAAGTTCTGAGCTCACGAGGGCCACCTGTGCGCCGAGCAGGTCATCGAGGAGCCGGGTGGCCGGCTGATGTCCGCGGAGGTGATCCACCGCCACGCTGGTGTCGAGGAACCTCATGACCAGCCAAGTCGCTCGAGTCGCTCGTTCAGGTCTCCCCGGATCGCCTCGACGTACTGCTTTCCGGTCAGTCCCCGCTCCTGCCACGCACCCGCACTTGCGCGCAGCGCCGATCGTCGCGCCGACCAGTCGCGGTCGCCGTACCGATCCTGAATCGCCCGACGGATGAGTTCAGATCGGGAAGCGCCGGTCCGAGCCGACGCCCGATCAAGGAGTGCGACGTCATCAGTGCTGAGATACACCTGCGTACGCTGCATGATGTCACTATACATCACTTGAAGCGCTCCAACTGCTCGGTGTTCATCCCGTCTGGTGCTGAATCGGGTCGTTGTCTCTCCTCAGTCCGCCACGGCAAAGCCGTCTATCGTTCTTGCATCGCGGCAGTGATCTGCTGCAGCCGTTGGATATCGGGCCTCTTACCTCTAGCTCGGTGCTGGCTTCTTGGTACAACTGAAGGATCTCCCGAGCAGCGCGCTTTGCGCCCCTGGGGAACTGTCGCGCTACCTGAATGCGTGCGGATTGCCTGGATGAATTCATCCAACGTCTCTAGCGGTAATCCGCGACCAAGCCATCTCTGGGCTTGTTCTGCACTGGTCAGATATCGACTCACGAGTGCATGCCCCTTGCGGAAGGCAATAAGAACATCGGTGACGCCCTATTCGATCTGGTCTACCTTGCGGAGAGCCGTCTGTTGGCCGGTTAGTTCCGCGTCGGCGCGTATGCGATCCACTCGGTGCGATGCCCTGGCCCGCTCGGGGCTATGGTTCAGTCCATACCCTGAGCACCGTCTCTCATGACGGTGTCAAGATCGCCTGGTACAGCGTTGAGGAGTTCGTTCGACAAGTGTCTTCGGCTGTCATTGCATGGCTGAGCCGCTGTTCAGGCGCCGGTTGCCTTTGCCCACAGAGTTCACACGCGGATGGTCAACCCACCCTGTCCGCGTCGACAATCGTGTACGCGTACCCCTGCTCGGCCAGGAAGCGCTGCCGGTGTGAGGCGTAGTCCACGTCCAGGGTGTCCCGGGCTACGACGGTATAGAAATGTGCTTGGCGCCCATCGGCTTTGGGCCGCAGAATCCGGCCGAGGCGCTGCGCCTCCTCCTGGCGGGACCCGAACGTCCCGGATACCTGGATCGCGACAGCCGCCTCGGGCAGGTCGATGGAGAAGTTGGCGACCTTGGACACGACCAAGGTGTGGATCTCCCCACGGCGGAACAGGTCGTAGAGCTTCTCTCGTTCCTTGTTGGTCGTCGAGCCCTGGATGATCGGGACGTCGAGGTCCGCGCCGAGTTGCTCGAGTTGGTTGAGATAGGCCCCGATCACCAGCACCTGATCGCCGTGGTGCTTCTCGACCAACCGACGGATCACGGGCCGTTTCGAGGACGCGGTCGAGCACATCTTGTAGCGCTCTTCCGGCTCGGCCAGCGCGTAGCTCATCCGTTCGTCATCGGTCAGCGAGACCCGCACCTCGATGCACTCGGCCGGTGCGATCCAGCCCTGCGCCTCGATGTCGCGCCACGGGGCGTCGTACCGCTTGGGCCCGATCAGGGAGAACACGTCGCCCTCGCGGCCGTCCTCGCGTACCAGCGTGGCCGTCAGCCCGAGCCGGCGACGGGACTGCAGGTCCGCAGTGAGCCGGAAGATCGGTGCGGGCAGCAGATGCACCTCGTCGTAGATGATCAGCCCCCAATCGCGGGCATCGAAGAGTTCGAGGTGGCGGTATTCGCCTTTGCGGCGTGTGGTCATGACCTGATAGGTCGCGATGGTGACCGGCCGGATCTCCTTGCGTTCGCCGGAGTACTCGCCGATCTCCTCCTCGGTCAACGAGGTACGGGCGATCAGCTCGCGCTTCCACTGCCGGCCGGCGACGGTGTTGGTGACCAGGATCAGCGTGGTGGCATTGGCCTCCGCCATCGCCGCGGCCCCCACCAGCGTCTTGCCAGCCCCGCAGGGCAGCACGACAACCCCGGAGCCGCCGGCCCAGAAGTTCTCCACCGACTCGCGCTGGTAGTCGCGCAGGGTCCAGCCGTCCTGGTTCAGCTCGATGTCGTGGGCCTGGCCGTCGACGTACCCGGCTAGGTCCTCGGCCGGCCAGCCGACCTTGAGCAGCGCCTGCTTGAGCCGGCCACGTTCGGAGGCGTGCACGACGACGGTGGACTCGTCGAGGTCGGCGCCGAGCATCGGGCTGATCTTCTTGTTCCGTCTGATCTCGGCCAGGACCGCCGGATCGTTGCTGGTCAGCGTCAGTCCGTGGACCGGGTTGGTGGCCAGGGTCAACCGGCCGTACCGGGCCATCGTCTCGGCGACGTCGACCAGCAGGGCGTGCGGTACGGCGTATCGGGAGTAGCGGACCAGCGCGTCGACCACCTGCTCGGCGTCGTGCCCGGCGGCGCGCGCGTTCCAGAGGGCCAGTGGGGTGACCCGGTAGGTGTGCACGTGCTCGGGGGAGCGCTCGAGCTCGGCAAAGGGTGCGATGGCCGCACGGCAGGCGCTGGCGTCCGGGTGATCGACTTCGAGGAGAAGGGTCTTGTCCGACTGCACGATCAGGGGTCCGTCGGTCACTTGTCCAGAGTAGGCGCCCGCCCGCAATACACCCGTCCTGTCCGGAATGCGGGTGATGCGAAGGGTGTAAAGCGGCCAGAACGGGTGCAATGCGATCGTCGGGCGACCGCATCCGCGACAGGCGGCCCCCTCGCGAGGGTCAGTCGTCGGCAGGGGCCACCGAGGTGATCCGGTGCACGGCGAAGGTGCGGGGCTCCTCGCGCCGGTGGTCGTAGGCCCGCAGGAATCCGCCGGTTAGCGAGATCGGCTCGACCAGACGTTGGCTGGCTTGACCGTCGGCGTTGACATAACCGATCCAGAGCCCCTCGCCCTCACGCAGGGCACGCTGCAGGCTCTCCAGGATCGTCGCGGTCGTCACGCCGGGGATGGACGGGATGGCTCTTGTACGGCGCTGGGCCTGCGTGGCCGTGTCGCCGGTACGCATCCGCCGTACGACGGTCTCGCGCTGTTGCGCGGTCAGCTCGGTGTGCCGCGGCGGAGGGCTGGTCCGCCGACCGGGGGCGCGTTGCCGCTGCGCCAGGCCGGAAAAGACCATGCCGCCGGCGGATTCGGCGGCGGGGGCGTACCCGGCACTACGCAGAGCCTGGAGAACCTCGTCCGGTTCGGCCGTGCTGATCAACACCCCCGGCGCTAGGAGGCGCAGACCGAAGTCGGTCAGCCGACGATCGGCCGTGACCTGAGCGATCAGGGTCTCGTCGTCGCTGCGAAGGTAGGTGGAGGCAGTGCCCACCCGCAGGCCGCCATGTCGCCGGGCGATGTCGTCGATGAGATAGGTCAGGGTCTGCGGCACCGGCGTACGGGAATGCCGAGCGAAGAACGAGTGCAGATCTTGGGCGGACCATCCAGCATCCAACGAGCGTCGAAGGGAAGCGTCTGACAGACGGAAAACGGTTGCGCCGCCGGAGGACTCAACATCGGCCACGAGCGCGAGCGATCGGGACAGCTCCGGCTGCAGCGGACCCGGAGCCACCGCACTCAAGTCGGGTTGGATCAGGACATAGTCGATCAGCGGTGGCAGAACTGTGGCGACTGTGCGCTCGAGGTCGCCGGCACCGGTGAGCAACGCCCGGCCCGGCCCGGTCAACGCATCGGCGGCCAGAATCCCGAGCAGCCGAGATTCCTCCAGCACGCTGCGAGCGGCCGAGGCGAACTCCGGGCCACGGCGCGGAGCGGTCCAGGTGACCAGCGCCAGCAGCTCGTCGGCCGGCCAACTGGTTCCCGGCGCGGTCAAGGCCAACGGCGAAAGGACCGCCCGCCGGGTGGCGGGCGCCCCGTGCCGGATCAGTTCCGGGGACAGCGGGGCCAAGGTCCGACCGGCACTGTCTCGTCGTCCGGCCAACCCGGGCTGGCGGCTGGTGCGCAGCCATGCCCCGGCCAAGGTCGCCCACCGCTCGGCCAGGGGCTGCTCGAGCCAGACGTCGAGCATCCGGGTGGGTAGCCAGTGTTCACCGTCGCGGGCGATCCCGATCAACTCGGCGGCCAGCGAGATCTCCAGCAGTCTGGCGGCACTCGCCTCGCTCACGTGGGCGGCTCGGGCGAGCCGACGATGCTCTCGTACGCCGATGCCGCCGCTGCGCAGGACGCCGGCTTGGTCGACGTCCAGTGCTGCGAGCAGGTCTTCGACGTTCTGCAGGACGCCGAGGATGGCGCCTGCGGTCAACTTGTCCAGTGTGGCCGGCTCGACCTGTCCGGCGGCTGGGACTGGCCGCAGTCGCGGCACCCCGAAGGGCGCCGCCCCTCGTACGGCCAGCCCTATCTCGCGGGGAAGTTCGACTGTGGAGTCGCTGACCCGGACCAGGATCCGGCGCTGGAGCAATCGACTGATCATGCCCGGAGGGTCGTCCTCCGAAGTCCAATCGTCGGGCAACAGTCCCTGCGGCGGGCCGGCGGCCAGCCGCTGGACCAGGGCGCGTTCGTCCGCGGCGAGAGCTGGCAGGGATTCCACCAGAGATCGCGGGTCGGCGGCCGGATCGCCGGTCAGTTGGGCCAGTGGTCGGCCGAGTCCAGTGGGATGGTTGACCAGCAGGCGAACACCTTCGATCAGGTGCAGGGCATCCTGATCACCCCAGACCAAGCCCAACCCGGTCAGTCGGTCGACGCTGTGCAAAAGGGCGTCGGCCGGGACACCGCGGAGTCGACTGGTCACGTCGGTCCAAGCGATGGGATTGGGCATCAGGACCATCGCCTCGATCACCTGCAGCACGCCTGCGTCGAGTTGGTCGAGCGCCCGGCTGATCGACACCTGCCCGATCAGCCGACCTGCCAACGAAGCTACGTCGGCCGGCGCGGGCCGAGCAACGTCGGGGCGGGCGCGGAGCAACTCGCTGAGCCAGTCGTCTTCTTGGACGCGCAGCCACTCGGTGTAGGACGACGCGACTGGGCGCGCCGAAACCGAGGTGGACATGAGTCCCTCCAGGCTACCCGCGCCCAGGGTGCCACCTGCGGCGCGAGACGATGCCCTCGTGGAGGAGCAGGTCGCCTGGGACCAGCCCGAGACCAGGCGCTCGTACGCCGCCTATCGGCTCGGTGCCCTGCGCTGGTTCGCAGGGGGCCTCGCCGGCGTAGCAGTGGCACTGGCCTTGTCGGGGTACGCCGTGCTCGTCCTGCAGCGTCCGGGGCTCGGCGTGTTCATCATCGCGGCGCTGCTGTTGGGCCTCTTCGGACTCGCCACCGGCGTCGGCGGGCTGATCCGAGCCCAGCGGTTCCGGGCAACCCTGCGGCGCGCGCCCTGGCGACCAGCCGAACTGCGGGTGGCCGGTGCCCATCTCCGGCTCATCTTCACTCCTGACAACGAGACCGCTCCCGGTAACGGAGCCGAGGAGGACATAGCGAACGCGGTCGATGCCCGGTTGTTGACCACCAGCCGCTGGCGGGTACGTAGCGTTGTGGGCCATCGCGACAGCGAGGTACTCGTCTGCCCGGCCAGGGACGGCAGTTACGTCCTGACCGCGCCGGGAATGCACAACTTGTACGGGTTGATGCCGCTGACCGGACTGAGCGGCATCTACCGACCATGACTCGGCACCGGTCTGAGACGATCAGCGCTGCACAGCTCATCACGCAACAGACAGGGAGACCCAGATGGCGCGGGAATCGCGGGTGAAGCGGGCACGGCCAGGCAAGAAGTCCGGCCAGGAGGGACAATCCAGCGTCGAGGCCACCTGGTGGTCCAGTGAGGACGGTGGCCCACCGATCACCGAACTCACCGCCGAGACCCAGGGACCGCTCTCGCCGTGGGGTGAGGACCACACGTTGCCGCTGCCTCCCGAGCAGGTCGGCTACCGGCCGCCGACCTCCCGCCCCAACCGTGCCGGAGCCAACTGAGTCGGGTCCGATGGGAGCTGACGTGAGCACACCGAAGCCGGCCTCGCCCACCTGGCCGTCGTACTCCTCCGGTACCGGGCAGTCACCCCTGCTGGGTGACACCATCGGCGCGAATTTCGACCGTACGGTCGCCGCCCACCCCGACCATGAGGCACTCGTCGACTGCGCCAGTTCCAGGAGATGGACCTACTCTCAGCTGGCCGCCGAGGTCGACGCCTGCGCCCTCGGCCTGGCCGCCCGTGGCGTCGGCAAGGGAGATCGGGTCGGGATCTGGGCGCCCAACTGCGCGGAATGGGTCTTCACCCAGTACGGAAGTGCCAAGCTCGGCGCGATCCTGGTCAACATCAACCCGGCCTACCGCACGCACGAACTCGGGTACGTCATGAAGCAGGCCGGGATCTCGGTCCTTGTCTCGGCGCCGTCGTTCAAGACCAGCGACTACCGGGCAATGATCGGTGAGGTCCGCGCGGACTGCCCTGACCTGCGCGAGATCTACTTCATCGGCGATCCCGAGTGGGAGCAACTGCTCGCCGACGGCCGTCAAGGCGATGCCTCCCTGCTTGTAGCGCGAGAGACCCAGCTGTCGGCCGACGACCCGATCAACATCCAATACAC
>JACCTM010000288.1 GCA_013812385.1 Geodermatophilaceae bacterium
ACATGCCCAGCACGGGCAGTCTGCGCGGCGACCTGCTCGCCAGCTGGTGCGGTCGGGAGGGCTGGAGTTCGACCCTGCCGATGTCGGTGATGGGCGGCTTGATGACCGCCCTGCACACTGACGAAGAGCTCGGAGCAGCGTTTCGAGAGATCTTTCTCGGGCCTCGACAGGCATTGGCGCGCAGGGTCTTCGAGGATGCTCTCGAGCGCGGCGAGATTACCGTCGGCGTCGACCTGGACCTGGTCATGTCGCTGCTGCCCGCGGTCTGCGTCCACCAGGAATTCGTACTCAACAGGACCCTCGACGATGCCTTCGTCGAGCGGGTGATCGACACCGTCGTCCTGCCGGCCTGTCGTGCCGAGCCGGCCAGAACTGTCCGACCCGTCAAGTAGACACAACCAAGTATCCGTACCCAAAGAAGGAACACCATGTCAATCGCCTCCCCACCCCTCCCGGCCGAGCCACCCGCCACTCCGGCTGCGCGTACGCCAAGTCCCCGGCTCGGACTCGCGTTGGTCCTGCTGACCGGTGCCCAGCTGATGATCGTTCTCGACGCAACGATCGTGAACATCGCCCTGCCCTCGGTCGCGGCCGAACTGGGCTTCGCCCCCGAGAACCTCTCCTGGGTGGTCACTATCTATGCCATCGTCTTCGGCGGTCTGCTGCTCCTGGGCGGCCGGCTCGGTGATCTGCTCGGGCGGCGCGGGGTATTCATCTTCGGCGTGCTGCTGTTCGCGCTGGCCTCGCTGCTCGGCGGTATCGCGCAGAGCGACTGGCAGTTGCTGGCCGCCCGAGCCCTGCAGGGTGTCGGAGCCGCAGCAGCCGCACCCACGGCGTTGGCCCTGGTCACCACGACCTTCCCGGCCGGACCCGCCCGCAACCGGGCCTTCGCCGTATTCGCCGCGATGTCCGGCGCCGGTGCTGCTGTGGGACTGATCCTCGGGGGCGCGCTGACCGAGGTCTCCTGGCGCTGGACGATGTTCATCAACGTTCCGATCGGCTTGCTCATCGCCTTCGGAGCGGTACGGGTCCTGACCGAGTCCCCTCGACAACACGGCCGCTTCGACCTTCCGGGTGGCTTCACCGCAACCCTCGGCCTGGTGTCATTGGTCTACGGACTCACTCAGAAGGGGCAGCAGGGATCGACCTGGACGGAATTCGGCGTCCTCGGCCCGATCGCGTTCGGCGTGGTCCTGTTGCTGGCCTTCGTCGCGATCGAGTCGCGAGCCCGCCAACCATTACTGCCGATCCGGATCATCTCTGACCGGACCCGCGGAGTCAGTTTCCTGGTGATGCTCATAGTCGGCGCGTCGATGTTCGCGATGTTCTTCTTCCTGGCGCTCTACATCCAGCAGGTGCTCGGCTTCACCCCGCTCGAATCCGGCTTGGCCTTTCTGCCGTTCAGCGCCGGGATCATCGTCGCCGCGCAACTCGCTTCGCAACTGGTGGCCCGGATGGATCCGAGATGGATCTCGGGCACCGGAGCGCTGATCGCCGGCGGCGGCATGCTGGGCTTCGCCCAGCTGGACTACGACTCCAGTTACGTCGCTGATCTGCTCCCCTGGATCCTGGCGATGTCCTTCGGGCTAGGCCTGGTCTTCATCCCGATGACGCTGACCGCAGTCAGCCGGGTCGAGGCCAACGACTCGGGCGTCGGGTCAGCGGTGCTCAACACCGTGCAACAGGTCGGTGGGGCACTGGGACTGGCGATCTTGGGCACGGTGGCCGCCAACGCCGCAGCTGACAAGGCCGGGCAACTGTCGGCCGGTGCCGCCTCGGCACCGGTGCCAGGCAGCGCCGAGGCAGCCGCAGCAGCACAGGAGCAGTTCGCCCACATCGTGCAGACCTATGGGTTCACCCAGGCATTTATCGTTGCTGCGATCATGCTCGGCGTGGCTGCCGTGATCACGTTCGTCGGGTTGAACATCCGGCACGAAGACCTGGCCACCGACGGGGCGGACTCAGACCCAGTCCTGGCTGGCTAGAGCCAGACGACACGACAGCCGGCCCGCCTCACGGCGGGACCGGCTGCGCGGTGGGCCGGGCTGACGTTTCAGTCGGGGTGACAGGATTTGAACCTGCGGCCTCTTCGTCCCGAACGAAGCACGCTACCAAGCTGCGCCACACCCCGAGGACCTCAGCGAGTCTAACCGGCCGCCCAGGACCGCCTGGATGAGGGCCGCACGGTTATCGCCCGACGAGGGTCAGCAAGGTGGCCTCCGGAGGGCAGGCGAAGCGCACCGGTGCGTATGGCGAGGTCCCCAGCCCGGCCGAAATGTGTAGCCAGGTATCGGGCGCCCAGCGGTGCAGCCATCGAGCCCGCGGCCGGTCGATGCCGCAGTTGGTGACAAGCGCACCGTAGAACGGCACGCGAAGCTGACCGCCGTGGGTATGTCCGGCCAGCACCAAGTCATAACCATCTGAGGCAAAGCGATTGACGACTCTCGGTTCGGGGGAATGGGTGAGCCCGATCCGCAGGTCCGCCTCAGGATTTGCGGCACCGGCCACCTCGTCGTACCTGTCGTAGTGCAGATGTGGATCATCGACACCGGCGAGGGCGATCTGGCGTCCGTCGGCCTTGGTCAGGCCTCGCGTGTTGGTCAGGTCCAGCCAACCAGCTGAGGTCATCGCATCGCGGAGCGGCTGCCACGGCAACTTCGTTCCATGTACCCGCTTGTGAGTGGGCCAGAAGTACTTCAGCGGGTTCTTCGGCCGAGGCGCCCAATAGTCGTTGCTACCCAACACGAATGCGCCTGGCCGCGCCAGCAATGGGGTCAGCGCGGACACAGTGGGCAGCACGGCATCGTGGCCGGCCAGGTTGTCACCGGTGGTGATGACCAGGTCCGGGTCGAGGTCGTCGAGTCGGCGTACCCAGTCCTGCTTGCGCCGCTGTCCCGCGGTCATGTGCAGGTCGGAGATGTGCAGGACCCGCAATGGCGCAGATCCGGACTCGAGGACGGGTACGTCGAAGCGGCGCAGCGTGAACCTGTTCCGTTCGACCAGGCTGGCGTACGCCGTCACGGCGCCGCCCAAGCCGATCACCCCGGCGATCGCGGCGTAGGTCGGGCGCATCCTGCGAGCCTACGCAAGCGGCCGGGCTGGGCCTGGCACTAACCTCTGGGGGCGTGAGCACCCTCAA
>JACCTM010000386.1 GCA_013812385.1 Geodermatophilaceae bacterium
GTCTTGACCAACGACCGGTCTTGCCACAGTGCGTCGGTGAGCAATCCCACGTTGGCATCACGTACCCGGCGGGCCAGCGAGAGCGCCGCTGCCGATCCCACCTGTGCGTGAATGCCGCACACGGTCGAGGTCACGTCGACAGCCGAGCCGGCCGGCAACGGCTCGAACAAGCCGTGTCGTCGCAGCCGATGCCCGCGTACCTGGTCCCACGTCAGCCGAAGCGGAAGGGCAGCAGATCGCGCGGCACTGGGTCGTTCGGGACCAGCTCGCGCGGAAATCGGCACGTGCACCCCCTCACTGTGCTCACTGTGCCCCACCAACCGATTAGCCACACCACCTGTCCCGATGTCGTAGCAATGCAGGCGACGCGCCGTGCGTTTTCCCTGCAAACCTGCGACATCAGGCAAGCCGGAGTGCAGATGTCGCAGGTTTGCAGGCGACCCACCGGCCGTGTTCTCGGCAAACCTGCGACATCCCGCTGGGTCTGTCCGGCCCGCCGCTCTCGACAGCGGGCCCGCATCAGGCCAAGGTGATCTCGATCAGGCGGTGACGGCACCGCTCGTCAGGACGGAGACACCGAGATGGCGCAAGCGCCGGCCACCGATTCACCGGACACCGACTCGCAGGGGGAACCGGCGCTGCGACGAGTGATGGGGCCCAGGCTCCTCCTACTGTTCATCGTCGGGGACATCCTGGGTACCGGCGTGTACGCGCTCACCGGTCAGGTCGCTGCGGAGGTCGGCGGTGCGGCCTGGGTGCCCTTCCTGGTTGCTTTCATCGTCGCGACGATCACGGCATTCAGCTACCTCGAGCTGGTCACGAAGTACCCGCAGGCCGCGGGTGCGGCGCTCTATACGCACAAGGCATTCGGGATCCACTTCATCACGTTCATCGTGGCCTTTGTCGTGATGTCGTCGGGCATCACCTCGGCTTCGACCGCGTCCCGCGCGTTCGCCTCGAATCTGTCTGTGGGCTTCGGCTTGGATCTCGGAAACGGCGGGATCGTCTTAGTGGCACTGGGTTTCATGCTGCTGATCGCGATCGTCAACTTCCGCGGAGTCGGTGAGAGCGTCAAGGCCAACGTCGTCCTCACGCTGGTCGAGCTATCCGGCCTGCTCCTGGTCATCATGGTCGGGTTGTTCGCGATCTTCGGCGGCGATGCCGACTTCTCCCGGGTGATCGCGTTCGACACACCGGAGAACAAGAACGTCTTCCTCGCGGTGACCACCGCAACCTCGCTGGCCTTCTTCGCGATGGTCGGCTTCGAGGACTCAGTGAACATGGCCGAGGAATGCAAGAACCCGCGACAGATCTTCCCCAAGGTGATGCTGACCGGTCTGACGATCACCGGAATCATCTACGTGCTCGTATCTATCGCCGCCGTGGCGCTGGTTCCCGTCGGAGAGTTGGCCGACAGCGACACCCCGCTGACCCTGGTGGTCGAGGCCGGCGCGCCAAACCTGCCGATCAGCGACATCCTCCCGTTCATCTCGATGTTCGCGGTCGCCAACTCGGCACTGATCAACATGCTGATGGCCAGCCGGCTGATCTACGGCATGGCCAAGCAGCGGGTCCTCCCACCGCTGCTAGGCAAGGTGCACCCGGGCCGCCGTACCCCATGGATCGCGATCATCTTCACCACGGTGCTGGCCTTCGCCCTGATCACCTACGTGTCGTTCGCCAACGAGGACGCGATAGCCGTCCTCGGCGGAACGACCGCTCTCCTGCTGCTGGCTGTCTTCGCCGTGGTCAACGTGTCGGTGTTGATTCTGCGCAAGGATCCGCCGCCGGAGGGCGCGTTCCGGGCGCCGTCGGCGTTGCCGATCCTCGGCGCTTTCTTCTGCATCTATCTGGTGACGCCACTGTCCGGCCGTCCGCAGGCCCAGTACCTGGTCGCCGGTGCGCTGGTGCTGCTCGGCATCGTGTTGTGGGTCATCACGGTCGTGATCAACAACCGTCTCGGGGTCCGACCGACGAAGCTCAGCGATCCCGACCACTTCGCCTCGTCCGGCCCGGTCAACTGACATACCCGCATCAGCTGACTCGACGTCGACGCGGTCGCTACGCCGCCTGGCTAGGGGCGCTGCTGGTCGTCGGTACGGCGGGCTGTTCCGGCCAGGCCGAGGCACCCGAGGCTTCAGCCGGTACGTCGTCGCCACCTCCGACGGCGCCGGCAGCCACGACGGAGCAGACGTCGGCGGCACCGCCCGCACCTGGGCCGCCCGTCGTCGCCGAGGGTCCTTGCCCGTACCTCGAGCAGGGGTTCGTCGAGGAAACCATCGGCCAGCGGATGCAGGGGGTGGAGACCGTCACGGTGGACGGTCAGCCCGCGCCGGACTGCATCTTCTATCGGCCCGACGAGACCGTCGCTGTCTCGATCGACCTCACGCCGTACGCCGATCCGGTGGCCGCGCAGAACGGCGCCCTTGCGCTCGTGACCCCGGCCGCCCAGCCGGTCACCGATATCGGCGACTACGGCGGCATCCTCGTCTCGTCCCGCCAGACCCTGATCGCGGTCACCACCGGCTCCCTCCTGGTGGCATTGACCACCAATCAGGAGTCCTCACTGCAGGCCCGCGAACTCATCACCGCGGTCCTCGCCGCCTTCACCTCCGGCTGACCGCTGTCCGCGACGTCGACACACCACAGGTCTCGAGCGAAGGGAACCGCTGAGCTCCGGAGTCCGTCGGAGAAGGCGTTGCTTCGTTCTCGGGCTCTCGGCTTGCGGAGGCGAGGAGGCTAGCCCGTCGAGCTCGTCCCAGCAGCCGCCAGCGCCGCCCGCCGCGGACACGTCCACCGTGCCCGATGAGGGAGGCAGCGCCGTTGTGCCCGAGGACCTCTGCGCGGTCGTGTCGGCCGAGGAGGTCAGCGCGGTCGTCGCCGAAACGGTTGCCATCGGCGAAGAAGCGGAACTGGGAAGCTGTATCTACCAGGCTGGGAGCACGGAGGATCTGGTGGTCGCGCTGGGCTTGGTCACGCAGGGCGAGGCCGGCGGCCTCGAGGGTGCCCGGTCCCAGGTGGAGCAGACGGTCGGGGCCACCTCCGTGCCGGTGACTGTCAGCGGAAACGAAGGCTTCGTCGCAAGTGGGACTCTGAGCGGACGACCATTCAGTTCTGGCGCGATCGCGCTGGATTCCGGATTGCTCGTCGTCGTCACCCTGGCCAACGGTGATCCGGAGCGTCAGACCGACCTGGTCACGCAGCCCCTGGAGCTCACCACTGGTGCCCTCTGAGCAGAGGGCCGCGGGGACGCGTGGAACACTGGGCGTCGTGACTTCTACCGCGATCTTGCACACCTCAGCCGGTGACATCCGCCTCGAACTGTTCGACAACCACGCGCCGAAGACGGTGAAGAACTTCGTCGAACTCGCCCAAGGCTCCCGGGAATGGACCCACCCGGGCACCAAGGCGAAGTCGAACGATCCGCTCTACGACGGCACGATCTTTCACCGGGTGATCAAGGATTTCATGATCCAGGGCGGGGATCCGCTGGGAAAGGGCTTCGGCGGCCCGGGCTACGAGTTCGGCGACGAGATCCACCCGGAACTGGCCTTCGACCGGCCGTACCTGCTCGCGATGGCCAACTCGGGACCGGGCACGAACGGGTCGCAGTTCTTCATCACGACGATTCCCACTCCATGGCTGCAGGGCAAGCACACGATCTTCGGCGAGGTGGCCGACGAGGCCAGCCGCGAGGTGGTTGCTGGGATCAACAACACCCGTACCTCACGCGGCGACAAGCCGGTCACCGACGTAGTGATCAACTCCGTGACGATCGAGTCGGCTTAGTGCCCCTGGCCGGCCGCCGGACGGCGCAATAGTCACCGGAGCTCACCGATCATGACCGTTCCCGCGCGCCCCGCGTTGGCCTGCTACCGCCATCCGGAGCGGCCGACCCAGATCTCCTGCGTTCGGTGTGAGCGGCCGATCTGCCCGGACTGCATGCGTCCGGCCTCGGTCGGCTTCCAGTGCCCGGACTGCGTCGCGGCCGGTCGCGCTTCGATCCGCCAGCCTCGCCGTACGACGAACGCCCGCCTCGCTGTGGCCAGGCTCGGTCCGGTCACGACCGGGTTGATCGCCGCGAACGTGCTGGCCTTTCTGGTGACCGTGGCCACGGCGGGTGGCCAGATCATGGCCAACTACCGGTCGCCAATTTTCGCGGAGTTCGCCACCGCGCCGATCCTGGTCGCCGATGGTGAGTGGTGGCGGATGTTGAGCGGTGCTTTCCTGCACTACGGGTTGACCCATCTGGCCGTGAACATGTTCAGCTTGTACGTCCTGGGCCGCGATCTCGAGCAGTACCTCGGCTCGGCCCGTTATGCGGCGGTCTACTTCCTGTCTGCGATCGGCGGTTCGGTAGCGGTGCTGCTCTTCGCAGCACCGTTTACCTCCGTTGCCGGTGCCTCCGGGGCAATCTTCGGACTGCTCGGTGCCACTGGGATCGCGCTGTATCAGCGCAAGGCGAATCTCCGCTCGCTCTTCGCGATCCTGGCGATCAACGTCTTCATCAGTTTCCTGCCCGGCATCTCGCTGGCCGCGCACGCCGGAGGATTTCTGATCGGTGCTGCTGCCGGGGCGATCGTGATCTACGGCAAGCGGCGCGATCAGGCCATCGTGGCCGGCCTGATCGCCCTCGGTGCGGTCCTCATCGCTCTGACCGTCCTGGGTGCGGGCCTGCTCCTCGGCTGACCTACCACCCAGCATCGAGGGCGCCAATCCTGCGTGATCTTGACCTTATGGTGGCGACACGCCGAATAATCGCTCCGGAAACCACCACAAGGTCAAGATCACGACCGGGGGAGGCGCGATCAGAGCGCGGAGCGGAGCGCGGTCAGTTGGGCGGCGACCTCTTCGGGGTCGGCGCCGAGTTCGCGACGGCCCAGGACGATCAGCTTCCCCTCCAGATCGCGTTCGACGTCAGGTCCGACCTCCAGTTCGAGGTTGGCGACGCTGCGCCCGAAGCGCTGATGCTGGCGCAGGCTCACCGCAACCTGTGGCCAGGGCGCCGACGTAGTGCCGGTGAGTGCTCGTACGGTCACGCCGAACGGGTCGGCACGAAGTCTGGGCCGGACGACCAGGTCCACTGCGGCGATCCCGAACAGCAGCGCCGCGGCCGCCCACACGAGCCATCGCCCGGTCGGGTCCACCGTGAACCCGAGCACAGCCATGACTGCGCCACCCAGCGCGGCCAGCGCGGTCTCGCCCCGCCGCGGCGCCCAACTCAGCGATGCTGTGGGCGTCGGCGGAGGCGTCGGCGACGGAGTCGGCAAAGTCACGGTGCCAGTTTCACAGGTACGCGCCTAACCTCGAACCATGCCTGACGCCGTCATCTGTGCCGCCGTACGTAGTCCGGTCGGAAAGCGGGGTGGAGGTCTGGCCGGTACGCATCCGGTGGACCTGTCCGCGCACGTCCTGAATGCCCTGGTCGAGCGCAGCGGCATCGACCCGGCCGTCGTGGACGACGTGATCTGGGGCTGCGTCAGCCAGGTCGGCGAACAGACCTTCAACGTCGGCCGTAACGCGGTACTGGCCGCCGGCTGGCCGGAATCGGTGCCTGGTACGACGATCGACCGGCAGTGCGGCTCCTCCCAGCAGTCGGTGCACTTCGCCGCCGCCGCGGTGATGAGTGGCCAGTGCGATGTGGTCGTCGCCGGTGGGGTCGAGGTGATGAGCCGAGTACCGATGGGCGCCGGGGTCGGCAGCGACGTCGGCCTGCCGCTGGGGCCTATGTTCCTGCAGCGCTACGACGGCGTCTTCCCGAACCAAGGTGTGGGCGCGGAGATGATCGCGCGCCGCTGGGGCCTGTCCCGTACCCAGCTGGACAGCTACAGCATCGAGTCGCACGCCAAAGCCGCCGTCGCTCAGGATGCCGGACTGTACGACGACGAGATCGCACCGATCCCGACCGATGGCGGGATGGTCAAGGCCGACGAGGGGATCCGGCGCGGATCCACAATCGAGAAGCTCGCCACCCTGCCGACGCCGTTCGCCGAGGACGGGGTGATCAGCGCGGGCAACGCCTCGCAGATCTCCGACGGTTGTGCGGCGCTGCTGGTCACGACTCCGGACAGGGCGGCCGAACTCGGACTCACCGCGCTGGTCCGGGTGCACACCGCGGTGTTGGCCGGAGACGATCCGGTGGTCATGCTGACCGCACCCATCCCGGCAACCGAGAAGGCATTGGCCAAGTCGGGGCTGAGCATCGACGACGTCGGCGCGTTCGAGGTCAACGAGGCATTCGCCCCCGTTCCGTTGGCCTGGCTGGCCGAGACCAGGGCCGATCCCGAGCGGGTCAACTCGACCGGCGGGGCCATCGCGCTCGGCCATCCGCTCGGCGGGTCCGGCGCCCGGCTGATGACCACCCTGATCTACCGGATGCGCCGCGACGGGATCCGGTACGGCCTGCAGACCATGTGCGAGGGCGGCGGGACGGCCAACGCGACGATTCTGGAACTGGTGAACTGAGCCGCCGGGATGTCAACCTACGGCGCGAGTTGGTCGACTGACTTCTTTCATCCACAAACCTGTGGATTGGATTCGGCTACCGATAGTGAGATTTGATCGAGCCGAGACGCTCCATCCCCAGCTCTGTCCACACCTGGGGATAGTTACAACCGTGTCGTTCTGAGCGACGCTCAGCGCCACTTCATGCTCATGGCCAAGCCGGTGACCATGGCGGCGAATCCGACGGCGAAGTTCCACGGACCAAGCGTGTTCATCAGCCCGATCTTGTCCCCCGCGACATAGAACACCACGATCCACAGCAGTCCGATCAGCATCAGGCCCAGCATCAGCGGGGCGAACCACCGGGGACTGGGCCGGCGGGCGCGGGCGCGCGCGGCAGCGCCGGGAAGGATGTTCTCCGGCGGTGTGTAGACCGGCTTCTTGCGGACCTTCGACTTGGGCATCGCTGGGTTCGTCCTTTCCTGCGCCGCGTCCTACGCCGCGTCCTGCGCCGCGCCATCGGAGTGCGCGCCGTCGTACTAGCGTAGTTGCGCAGAGGCGGACATCCGGCGGGGGCGGGGAGCCCGCTCGGTGCAGCCGGAGCCACGACCGGGAGGGGGAGCAGTGCGTCGGACGTCGATGTGGCGTGGCCTGGCCGTCTTCAGTGCTGTCCTGATGGGACTCCTGTTCGCCACGACCGCCATCACCGCACGCGGTACGACGCTGCGGGCGGGGCCCGAGACCCGCCTGATCGGACTGATCGAGGACCAGCAACGCCGCACCGAGCAGCAGTCACGGACCCTGGCCGAGCTCCAGGACCAGACCGGGGCCGCGTTGGCCCGCGCCGAGGATCTCGACGCCGGGGCTTCCATCGCACGCGCGGTTGCCGAACTGGGCGCCGGCTCGGCCGGGCTGATCGCGATGCAGGGCCAGGGAGTGACGATCAATCTCGACGATGCTCCCCGCGAGGCCGGTGGCGAGTTGCCTGCCGGTGCCCGACCTGACGACATCGTCATCCACCAGTCCGACGTCCAGGCGGTGGTGAACGCGCTCTGGGCCTCAGGGGTGGACGCGGTGACGATCATGGGCCAACGGATCGTGGCCACCAGCGCCGTACTCTGCGTGGGCAACACCCTGTTGCTGCAGGGCCGTACGTACTCCCCGCCGTACCGCATCGACGCCATCGGTGACCCGGAGAAGATCCGGGCGGCCCTCGCACAGTCCTCCGGAGTTGCCCTGCTGCTGCAGGCGGTACGCAGCTTCGGCCTCGAGTTCAGCGTGCAGGCTCAGACCGACCTTGTGCTCCCGGCCTACGATGGGCCCCTGACGTTGCGGTACGCGGGGGCAGCATGAGCAAGCACGGGCGGACGGAGAATCGATGCGCACGGACGGCCCGCAGGACGCCGGTCGCGGTTGGGACGACGTCCAGCCGATCCAAGGGCGACCCCGAGTGCCGTCTCTCTTCGAACCGCCGAACCGCACCGGTGCGTACGAATCCCAGACGTACGAGTCCCAGTCGTACGAACCGCAGTCGTACGAACCCCAGTCGTACGAGCCGGATTCGAACCAGATGGACCCGGACGGGGCGCCGGCAGGCGACGGTGACGCGGACCGCGACTGGGTTGGCGACGCGATACCGTCCCGTCCGGGGGGTCGGCACGGCGCACACGACCGCAAGGCGCCGCGTGGGCGTGCGGGCAAACCGGGCCGGGCGCCCCAGGGGAGAGCTGCGAGCAGCGGCCAGCGGGGTGACCGGGACCTGGTCCGAACCGGCATTCGGGGGCTGGGCCAGACGCTGATCACCTTCGGGCTGATCGTGTTGCTGTTCGTGGTCTACGAGTTGTTCGTCACCGATCTGATCACCAACGAGCGACAGGAGGAATTGACCGAGGAGCTGCTGCAGAACTGGGAGGACGACCCCACTCTGGGTCCCGACCTACCGGGTGGTGGTCTGTCCACGGTCCCGCTCGGGGATGGCTTCGCGCGGATCCGGATCCCGGCCTTCGGCGGTGACTACGTCAAGGTTGTCGTCGAGGGCACCGACCCTGATGAGCTGCTGCAGGGGCCCGGCCACTATGTCGATTCCGCCATGCCCGGCGAACTCGGCAATTTCGCCTTGGCCGGGCACCGAGTGGGCAAGGGTTCGCCGTTCCTCGACCTCGATCGGCTGATGCCCGGAAATGCGATCGTGATCGAGACCGCGGAGACCTGGTTCACCTACCGCGTCATGGGCGACCCGGCTTCTGGCGACTTCGGTGCTGATCCGAGTGGGATCCCCGGCCAGCAGATCGTCTCGCCGGAGGATGTCCAGGTGGTCTTCCCGATTCCTGGGGCCGACAACGCCGACGTCGATCCAACGGCTGCGTACCTGACCTTGACGACCTGCCATCCGAAGTTCTCCGCCGCGCAGCGGCTGATCGTGCACGCTGTCCTCGACGGTCCGGGTCTGCCGCGGGCCGAGTACCCGAACGGGCCACCCGCATTGACCGAGAACTAGCTGTGTACACCTGGATCTGGCGGATCCTGCCGGGCGGCCTACCGGGCAAGCTGGTGGGCTCGGTGCTGTTGATCGCTGCGGTCAGTGTCCTGTTGCTGTTCGTCGTCTTCCCGTGGGTGGAACCGATGTTGCCGTTCAACGACATCACCGTCGAGTGAGCCTGCGCAACGAGCATGGGTATCGAGTGAGCCTGCGATGACGTCGGCCGGAGCCGGCGGTGCGGCCCGGATCCTGGTCGTGGACAACTACGACAGCTTCGTGTTCAACCTGGTGCAGTATCTCGCCCAGCTCGGAGCCGAGTGTGTCGTGCGGCGTAACGACGAGGTCGGCGTCGACGACCTGGACGGCTTGGGGGTCGACGGGGTCCTCATCTCGCCGGGTCCCGGACGTCCGGAGGATGCCGGGGTGAGCGTGCCGCTGGTGAAGTCGGCCGCCGACCGGAGGCTTCCGCTGCTCGGCGTGTGCCTGGGACATCAGGCGATCGCAGTTGCTTTCGGCGGCAAAGTGATTCGCGCCCCCGAGTTGCTACACGGGCGAACCAGTGAGGTGGTCCACGACGGTGCGGGCGTACTGGCCGGGCTGCCCTCGCCGTTCACCGCTACGCGCTATCACTCACTGGCGGCCGCGGAGGAGGACCTGCCTGACGAACTCGAAGTCACCGGGCGCACGCGCAGCGGGATCGTAATGTCGGTCCGGCACCGCAGCCTGCCGATCGAGGGCGTGCAGTTCCATCCCGAGTCCGTTCTCACCTTCGGCGGGCACCAGATGTTGGCCACCTGGCTGACCGGTTGCGGCTTCCGGCCCGAGAACGAGGCGTTGCGGGTGGCCACCGAGGCCGCGTCCCGGCACTACGCCCCTGACCGGCCCGCACTCGAGACGGTCCCGACTGCCTGACCCTGCATCTTGGCCCTCCGCGTGGTGCCGGCCCGAATCAGTCGTCCCCGGTCGTCAGTCAGCGGCCGGCGGCGTAGCCCTGCATGCCGCGCGGATTGGCCGCCGCGCGCAGGACTCCGGTGTCCGGATCGCGGCTGACCGCGGACAGCCGGCCCAGGGTCCACGGCCCCGACCGTACGACGTGGTGCCCGCGCCGTTCCAGATCGGCGATCACGTTGTCCCCCACACGATCCTCGACCACCAGGCCGGCGTCGGTCGTCTCCCGTGGCGCGAACGAGGAGGGAAATGCCGTGGTGTGCCAGCTGGGTGCGTCGATGGCCTCCTGGAGGTTCATCCCGCCGACGCTGTGAGCCAGCCAAAAAGTGAGCTGCCACTGCTCCTGCTGGTCACCGCCGGGGGTGCCGAAGGCCATCGTGGGCTCATCCCCGCGCATGACCAGCGTGGGGCTCAGCGTCGTGCGCGGCCGAGTTCCCGGGGTCAATGAACTGGCCAGACCCGGCTCCAGCCAGAACATCTGCGCCCGGGTGCCGAGGGCGAAGCCGAGATCCGGGATGGTCGGTGAGGACTGCAGCCAGCCACCACTCGGGGTCGCCGTCACGATGGTCCCGTGCCGGTCGACGACATCCAGATGGCAGGTGTCGCCGGGGGTTCGGGCCACCGTCGGTTCGCCGACGCCGGCCATCCCTGCGGCTGGACGGGTGTCAGTGGGCGGATCGAGGACATACCGCGGCAGTCTGGCCTCCGCTCCACCGGGCTGTCCCGGGCGCAGCCCGATCGCGGCCGTCTCCCCGATCAGAGCGGCGCGCTCGCCGGCGTAGGCCCCCGACAGCAGCGCGTCGATCGGGACCGGTCCCGCGTCGCCGTACCACGCCTCCCGATCTGCCATGACGAGCTTGACCGCCTCGGCGACGACATGAATCTGATCGGCGCTGGCGTGCGGCGCCTCGGCGGTGGACAGGCCGGCGAGGATGCCGAGTGCCTGCAGAAAGCTAGGGCCCTGACTCCACGGACCGGCCTTGCATACGGTGTGGCCCAGCCAGTCGAGGCTGACCGGAGTCTCGTACGACGGACGCCAGTTGGCGAGGTCCTGCCCGCTGAGGACGCCGGCGTGGCGGGCGCCGGACTCGTCCATGACCGGCGTACGGACATGCCGCTCGATCGCCTCGGCGACGAAGCCTTCGTGCCAGGTGGTGAGCGCGGCATCGATCTGCTGCTCTCGTGACCCACCGGCCCCTCGACCCGCATCCAGTAGCCGGCAGTACGTCGAAGCCAGAGCAGCATTGCGCCACAAGACGTTTGCCGCTGGCGCGTGGCCATCGGCGTCGAGCCACAGTTCTGCCGAAGTCGGCCAGTGGCGGGTGAAGGTGTCCGTGCTCGTGGCGATGGTGGCAACCACCCGAGGATGCAGCGGGTGGCCGTGAGTGGCGTACTCGATCGCGAACCGCAGCACGCGATCCAGCGACAGCGTTCCGTGATCCCGGAGAAGGGTCAGCCAAGCACTGACGGCGCCGGGTACTGCGGGCGCGAGTAGTCCGGTTCCCGGGACCAGGTCGAGACCCTGGTCGCGGTAGTGCTCGATCGTCGCCCTGGCCGGGGCCACGCCCTGTCCACACAGGACAGTCGGCGCCTCACCGCGGCGGGCGAACAGGATCGGCACCTCGCCGCCCGGACCGTTGAGGTGAGGTTCGACGACCTGGAGGGTGAAGCCGGTAGCGACGGCGGCGTCGACGGCCGTACCGCCCTCCTCAAGGATGGCCATTCCGGCGGCGCTGGCCAGCCAGTGCGTGCTGGCGACCATGCCGAAGGTGCCCGACAACTCCGGTCGGGTGGTGAACATCTCAGCCACGCTACCTCCGCCCTGGTCCCGCTTGCTTCCGACTCAGGGGCACCCTGACACGTGAGGTACGTGCCTATCCTCCCTGATTGAAGCGAGGTGGGAATGCGCCGCAGGCTGTTGGTCATCGACACCGACCCCGGAGTCGACGATGCGATCGCGATTCTGGTCGCTCTCGCGAGCCCAGAGGTCGAACTCCAAGCTGTGACAACTGTGTTCGGCAACGTTTCGGTCCAGCAGACGACGGAGAAC
>JACCTM010000395.1 GCA_013812385.1 Geodermatophilaceae bacterium
AGCAGGCTCGGCTACTGGTCCTGAAGACCGCAGATCTGATCGACAAGCACGGAGCCAAAGGTGCGCGTACGGAGGTCTCGGCGATCAAGGTCGCGATCCCCCGGATGGCGCTGGCGGTGATCGACCGGGCGATCGAGGTACACGGAGCCGGCGGGGTGAGCAACGACTTTCCGCTGGCCTACTTCTATGCGTTGGCCCGCACGCTGCGCATCGTCGACGGCCCGGACGCCGTACACATCCGCTCCGTGGCACGTGAGGAACTCAACCGCCCCAACCCGAGCCTCACCCCGAGTTGATCATCGGCAAACCGGCAGTTTCGGCAGGAGAAACTCCCCTCTTTGCCGATGATCAACTCATGCGGGCTACCGGGAACCGGAATCTTCGGCGAAGGCTGCCCCATCGGCCTGGACGCCGAACCCGAGCCGATCAGGAGACAGGCCCATCGTGATGTCCTGCGGGTTGGTGACTGCATCCCTGGTCGACTGCGCCAGGAGTTCGAGCTGGCTGTCCAGGACGGAGCGTCGGTCGGGTAGGGCCACCGTCTTCAGATCCTCCAGGGCTGCTTGCAGGCGGCGGGTCACCTGCGGGGATGCCGCACCGGCCAACCGGATCTCTTCGAAGGCGAGGTGGACGTAGCCGTTCCAGTCCATGACCGGAGTGGTCAGCCGCACATCACCGGCTTCGTCGCGGTGGGTGCCATCTGGAAACGGTCGGCGCGCCAGCTGACGCAGGCAGTCATGCAGCCGGTCGATGGCCTGTACGGCCGTTGTCGGATCCTGGAACGGCGAATCGGACAGTGAGCGCTCGGCGATGTCGACGAGCATCCGCAGTCCGTAGGCCACGTCCTGGTCCAGAGTCCGCTCCAGGCCGAGCACCACCTCTTTGGTGACGGCTTCCTCGTCGAGGTCGCTCGGCTCGCCATGGACGAGGAAGAGCGGGGCCCCAGCCGGAACGAATTCCCCGAGGGCCGGTACGAGCTCGAGCGTGCAGCTGGCCCGGGAGGCGAGGTCGACCAGCTCTTGGTATCCGATGTGGCTGACCACCCCCGACCTCCGGGCCGCCACCGTCGGCTCCGGGCCGTCCTGCGCTGCTGGGCCCTCGTCGGGATAGACCTCGTCCAGCAGCTTCCTGGTCTGCTTGCCGACGAGTTCCATCAGCGAAGCCACCCGCAGCGACCGTCCGATGTGGTGCACATAAAGCACCAGCACCACGATGCTGATCAGCACCAGCAGGAACGCCACCAGGATGGCCAGACCCGGTACCGAACCCTTCTCGACATCGACCTCTCGCAACGCGAGAATCGCGTGGGCGAAGGTAGCCACGAACAGGCCGATGGCGATCTGGCTGGGCTTGTCCCGCAGGAACGTCTGCACGATGCGCGGCGAGAACTGCCCCATGGCCAACTGCACCACGACCATCGTGATCGTGAGCACGAGCGCAGCCAGACTGACCATCGAGGCGGCAACGGTGGACAGGATGGCGATGGCGATATCCGGCCCGCCCGTGATGGTCTGCGGGATCAGCTTGAAATCGGTGCTGCGATCGACGGCGACGGTGACCAATGACAAGGTTATCCCGGCGATCACGCAGACCACCGGCACGAACCACAGCCCGTTTCGGATGCTGTCGAGCAGACGAAAACTCTTCACCGCGGACCGATACCGCTCGGCATCGAGCAACGTCTGTGCAAGCTCATCGGACCGTCCCGCGTGCCAGGGCAATGCCAGCCTGCACGGCGGCGGTTGCTGTCTGGGTGGTCGTGACAGTAGTGGTGAATCTGTCCCCGAATGCCGAGCTACCGACCGCAGTCGATCAATCTGGTCGTCGACACAAACATGCGGTGGTGGATGCACCCCCGTGGACGCACCCACCACCGCGTGTTCGACAGCCGACCAACGGCCCCGAATGGTTCGCGAGTCGCCGGAAAGCTACGGACCGAACGTTCGTTCTGTCAAGGATCGTTGAACCGTTGATCAATCCGCGGGCGTCGCGGTGCGCGAAGTGCACCTCTCCTCGGGCCGGAAGCGTCCATCCGGCGTATCGCGACGAAGCAGACCTGCCCCGGCGCCGCGATCGCTGTGGGCGAACAGGACGCCGGAACACCGGACCAGCTGCCTTGGTTGAGTGGAGCAGACTCAATCCTGCGAAAGGTGGCCACCATGGCCGGACAACTGGCTCTTCCCCTACTCCCTCTCGACGATGCCGTGGTGCTGCCGGGCATGGTCGTACCCATCCAGCTCGGTACCGACGGTGATGCCGAGGCGCGCGCCGCGATCGAGGCGGCCAACGCAGCCCTGGACTCGGGAACGACCACGCCCGCAGGTGTGAGCCCGGCCGGGGATGGCAACGACGCCGAGCCGGACGGCAAGGCGCGAGTGGTCCTGGTGCCGCGCCTGAACGGCAAGTACGCCAGCGTCGGGACCCTGGGCGTGATCGAGCAGATGGGCCGGCTTCCCGGTGGTGGACCGGCGGCGGTCGTACGCGGTACGCAGCGGGTCCGCATCGGTACGGGTACGACCGGCCCGGGTACGGCGCTGTGGGTCGAGGTAACGGTGCAGGACACCCCGCCAACCGACCAGCGCACCGACCAGCTCGCCCGCGACTACCGCGACCTGGTCACCACGATCCTGCAGCAGCGCGGCGCCTGGCAGGTCATCGACTCGATCAAGCAGATGACCGACCCCGAAGCGCTGGCCGACCTCGCCGGCTATGCCAGCTACCTCAGTGACGAACAGAAGCTCTGGCTGCTCGAGACCGCCGACGTGACGGCACGGCTGGAGAAGCTGCTGGAGTGGGGCCGCGAACAACTGGCCGAACTCGACGTCGCCGAGACCATCCGCAAGGACGTCAAGGAGGGCATGGACCGCCAGCAGCGCGAGTTCCTGCTTCGCCAGCAACTATCAGCCGTACGCAAGGAGCTGTCCGAACTCGACGGCAAGCCGGCGACCGAGGAGGCCGACTACCGCCAGAAGGTGGAGGCCGCCGAGCTTCCGGAGCATGTACGTACGGCAGCACTGTCCGAAGTGGACAAGCTCGAGCGCACCTCCGAGCAGTCCCCCGAGGTCGGCTGGATCCGGACCTGGCTGGACACCGTCCTCGAATTGCCTTGGAACACAACGACTGACGACTCGTACGACGTCGCTGAGGCGCGGGCCATCCTGGACGAGGATCACGCCGGTCTGGACGAGGTGAAGGACCGGATCACCGAGTACCTTGCCGTACGTCGACGCCGAGCTGACCGTGGGCTGGGTGTGGTCGGCGGCCGTCGCAGTGGCGCCGTCCTGGCGCTGGTCGGCCCGCCCGGGGTCGGCAAGACCTCGCTCGGCGAGTCGGTGGCTCGGGCCATGGGGCGCAACTTCGTTCGGGTCGCTCTCGGCGGAATTCGGGACGAGGCCGAGATCCGCGGGCACCGGCGCACCTACGTCGGCGCCCTGCCCGGCCGGATCGTCCGGGCGATCAAGGAGGCCGGGTCGATGAACCCGGTCGTGCTGCTGGACGAGATCGACAAGGTCGGCTCGGACTACCGCGGTGACCCGACGGCGGCTCTGCTCGAGGTCCTCGACCCGGCGCAGAACCACACCTTCCGGGATCACTACCTCGAGGTCGACCTCGACCTGTCCGACGTGGTCTTCCTGGCCACGGCCAATGTGCTGGATTCCATCCCGGGGCCGTTGTTGGACCGGATGGAACTGGTCTCCCTCGACGGGTACACCGAGGATGAGAAGGTCACGATCGCGCGTGTTCACTTGTTGCCCAAGCAGATCGAGCTCGCTGGCCTGACCTCCGACGACGTAGGAATCAGCGACGCGGCATTGCATCAGTTGGCCGGGGAGTACACCCGGGAAGCCGGCGTACGGCAACTCGAACGCGGCCTGGCTCGGGTACTTCGCAAGGTCACCGCCGAGGTCGCCCTCGACGAGGACCTGCTGCCGGTCTCGGTCGACCTGCCGCAGCTCAAGCGCTACCTCGGCAGCCCCAAGCACACCCCGGAATCGGCGGAACGTACCGAAGTTCCTGGCGTGGCAACGGGTCTGGCCGTGACCGGTGCCGGAGGTGATGTCCTGTTCATCGAGGCGTCCTTGGCCGCCAAGGAAACCGGTGCCAGTGGGCTGACCCTGACCGGACAGCTTGGAGAGGTGATGAAGGAGTCGGCGCAGATCGCGTTGTCCTACCTGCGCTCGCATGGCAAGGACTTGGGGCTCGATGTGGATGCGCTGTCTGAGCGCGGGATCCACCTGCACGTGCCAGCGGGTGCCGTACCCAAGGACGGCCCCAGCGCCGGGGTTACGATGACGACCGCGCTGGCCTCGCTGCTGTCCGGTCGCCCGGTGCGCTCGGATGTGGCGATGACTGGCGAGGTGTCGCTGACCGGACGGGTGCTGCCCATCGGCGGGGTCAAGCAGAAGTTGCTGGCCGCGCACCGGGCCGGGATCACCACCGTGGTCCTGCCGCAGCGCAACGAGCCCGACCTCGAGGATGTCCCCGAGTCGGTTCGCTCCGAGCTGACCGTGCACGTGGTGGCCGACGT
>JACCTM010000404.1 GCA_013812385.1 Geodermatophilaceae bacterium
AAGTCCGGCGGAGCTTGCCGTGACCACCAGCGTGCGCAGCGGCAAGGAAGAGGGTTCTCACATGCCGATTCAGGTGCTCAACGGGGCCAATCTCGGTCGGCTGGGCAGCCGTGAGCCAGAGATCTACGGCCTGACCAGTTATGCGCAGCTGAAGGTGCTCTGTGAGAGTGCCGGCGCTCATCTCGGGATCGCGGTCGACGTCCTGCAGACCGACGCTGAGAGCGAGCTGCTCGGGTGGTTGCACCAGGCCGCCGACGCTGGGGACGCGGTACTGCTCAATCCTGGTGGGTGGGCGCACACGTCGGTGGCGTTGGGTGATGCCTGTGCATCGCTGACCGGTCCACTCGTCGAAGTGCACCTCACCAACATCTATGCCCGCGAGCCCTTCCGGCGGCACTCCTACGTGTCCGCACATGCCGATGGAGTCATCTGTGGGCTGGGCGTCGACGGGTATCTCCTCGGACTGCGCTGGCTTGCGGCCCACGGGGGCGTAGAACCCCGGGGGTAACCTGGCGCAACGTGGCCGACAACTCCCTACCGCTGGTGACCGACCCGGGTGCCAGGACCGCGACGCGACGTGACCGGTTACGGGCGGTGGCGGTCGAGGCCGACCTCGACGCGATCATCATCAGCAACCTGGTCAACGTGAGGTACCTCACCGGCTTCACCGGTAGCAACGCAGCCCTGCTCGTCCGTCCGAACGGCGCCGATGTCCTGGCCACCGACGGCAGATACACCACCCAGGCCCGGGCTCAGGCTCCCGATCTCGAGATTGTGATCGAGCGGGCCTGTGCCCCCGCCCTGGCCGGTCTGGCCGCGAGGAACGGGGCCCTTCGGCTTGGGTATGAATCCCATGTGGTCACCATCGACGGGCTGGCCCACCTGCAGAGCGCGATGGCGGGCCTGGGGTCCGGGACCGAACCGGTGAGCATCCACGCGGCAGTGGAGACTCTGCGGGCGATCAAGGACGGTTCGGAGATCGAGGCGCTGCGGGCGGCCTGCGGGATCGCTGATCGGGCTCTGGCCTCGCTGATCGCGGACGGGGGCCTGCGTGCCGGCCGCACCGAACGCGAGGTCGGTCGTGACCTCGACAACCGGATGCTGAGCCTGGGCGCCGAGGCGGTCTCCTTCGAGACGATCGTGGCCGCCGGAGCGAATTCGGCCATCCCGCACCACCGGCCCGACGAAGCGGTGCTGGCTGGGGGCGACTTCGTCAAGCTGGACTTCGGGGCCACCTATGCCGGATACCACTCGGACATGACGCGCACCTTCGTGCTGGGCGCACCGGCGGCCTGGCAGCGCGACATCTATGACCTCGTCGCGACTTCTCAACGGCTGGGCCGCGAGGCGCTTACGGTCGGTGCTGCGGTGGTCGATGTGGACGCCGCAGCGCGTACGCCCATCGTCGAGGCCGGCCATGGTCCGGCCTTCACACATGGACTCGGCCACGGCGTCGGTCTGGAGATCCACGAGGCCCCGGGGCTCAGTGCCCTCGGCGCCGGTAAGCTGGAAGCAGACATGGTCGTCACTGTCGAGCCGGGTGTCTATCTGCCCGGGCGAGGCGGCGTGCGCATCGAGGACACTCTCGTGGTGGGCACGGACGGTCCCGACCTCCTCACCCTGACCAGCAAGGAGCTTGTGGCCCTCTAGGGCCGCACACCCACAGAGATGGCAACCACGAACGACCTCAAGAACGGCATCGTCCTCGACCTCGACGGCCAGCTATGGACGGTCATCGACTTCCAGCACGTCAAGCCGGGCAAGGGCGGGGCCTTCGTCCGTACGACGCTGAAGAGCGTCATGTCCGGCAAGGTCGTCGATAAGACGTTCAACGCCGGTACGAAGGTCGAGACCGCGACCGTGGACAAGCGGAACATGACCTTCCTCTACAAGGACGGGTCGGATTTCGTGTTCATGGACGGCGACACCTTCGACCAGATCCCGGTCGCAGCCGAGGTGGTCGGGAACGGCGCCGGCTACCTGTTGGAGAACGCCCAGGCGGTCGTCGCCGTCCACGACAGCATCCCGCTCTACGTCGAGTTGCCGGTCACGGTGGAACTGCTGGTCGAACACACCGACCCTGGCTTGCAAGGTGATCGCTCGACCGGCGGTACGAAGCCGGCGACGTTGGAAACCGGCGCGAGCATCAACGTGCCGCTGTTCGTCAACACCGGGGACCGACTCAAGGTCGACACGCGCGATGGCCGCTATCTCGGCCGGGCCTGACGGTTTGACTGATGTCTGCTCGACGCAAGGCTCGTAAACGCGCGCTGGACGTGCTCTTCGAGGCCGACCTGCGGGGAATCGATGCCGGCGGCCTGCTCGCCGACCGGGTCACTGCGGCCGATCCACCGGTTGCTCCCTACGCGCAGGTTCTAGTGGAGGGCGTCGTCGCCCATCAGGAGGAGATCGACAGCCTGATCTCCGGGCACGCCCGAGGTTGGACCCTGCCTCGGTTACCCGGAGTGGATCGCGCCCTGCTCAGGATTGCGATCTTTGAGCTACTGCACTGCCCGGACGTACCGGACGCCGTGGCCATCGACGAGGCGCTCGATCTGGCCAAGAGCCTGTCCACCGATGAGTCGGCGGGCTTCCTCCACGGTGTCCTCGGCGCGGTCGCCCGCCGCAGCACGGTCGAACTGCCGACCGCTGGGCGGTCGGACTTCTAACGCGCAGCCGAGTCCTCGGTCAGGTCAGCCTCAGCTTCCTCCTCGGGCGGCCCGGACAGCACACCCCACTCTTGCAGCCGCTCGGAGAGCTCCGCGGGCGCCATGTCGTAGATGATGGCCAAGGAGCGCAGATCCTCGGCTCGGATGGACAGCGCACGTCCGTTGTACTCGTGCCGCTGCGCCTGGATGGTCGATGCGTAGCGGGCCAACGGCCCGGCCTCGTCGGCTGGAACGCTGGCCAGCGCCTCGAGGTCCAGGACGATCTTCGCCACACTGGTCTGGGCACTGCTGGGTCGCGGATCGGGCAGCAGCTCGATGACCGGCACGCCGTAGAAGGCGGCCAACTGCGAGAGTCGTTGCACGGTCACCGCGCGATCGCCGCGCTCGTAGGAGCCCACCACGACGGCTTTCCATCTGCCGTTGGACTTGTCCTCCACACCTTGCAGCGACAAGCCCTGCTGGTTGCGGATCCCCCGGAGGCGGGCGCCCAGGGC
>JACCTM010000409.1 GCA_013812385.1 Geodermatophilaceae bacterium
CGGAGCAGCCCAGTGGCGGTACAGACGCGCAGGACGTCGTACACCGCTTGGGTGGACACCGTCCCGAGCACCTCGCGTACCCCCGCGCTGATCGCGTCCACGGTGGAGTGTGGATGCTTCGCCAACCAGACCAGTACGGCCCGACGAGGCGCCGTCACGCGTAACCCCGCCGCACGCAAGGCCGTCAGGGCGGCCTCGTCGCTGTCGACAAGATGGTTGGCCACCCCTGGACCCTCCCGCATATTCTGGAATGAGTCAAGACACCACCTTCACGTCGGCGGACTTCTGCTCACCCATCGAGTGCGCCATCATTTCGCCGACCGAAGAAAGGCCCAGATGCACGGAGGTGCGCGCCGATGAGCGAGCTCGAGGACTTCCTCGCTGCGACTGTCTCGCGTCAGGTGCAAGCGGAAACAGCGATCCACAATGGCGACGCTGCGCCACGAATGGCGATGTGGTCCACGAAGGATCCGGTGACGCTGTTCGGGGCGATGAAGACGAACAGCGGATGGGTCGATGTCAGTGGCACGTTCAGATGGCTGGCGTCGCGCTTCTCCGATTGCACGTCGTACGATTTGGAGCTTGTCGCGGCCGGGGCCAGCGGCGACCTCGCGTACACGGTCGGGTACGAACACACCACGGCATCGGTGAACGGTGCCGAAAAGTCCTACACGTTACGGGTCACGCACGTCTATCGGCGTGAGGACGGCGAGTGGAAGATCGTCCACCGGCATGGGGACCAGCCGCCGCAGGATCAGGACCCCACCGCCGACACTGCTCGAACGTCATAGACCGCTTGGGTTTGGCTCCGTCCCCGAGCGCCTCGCGTACCCCCGCGCTGTTTCCGCTCAGGAGTCGCGTCGACCGATCTGTTGCAAGAATGTCTGCGCCCGACTGGCAATGCCGGTCGGGGACACGGCGTCACCGAACAGCGTCAGCGCCTGGCTACGGGCCGCTGACCGCCCGGCAGGCGGATCGAGGATGCGGGCTGCGTAGTCGGCGACATCCTGCAGCGCCCAAGAGCACCGGTAGTAGGCCAGGAGGAGTGGATCGACGTCGGCGGCACCGTAGCCGTCGAAAAACCAGGCCTGTTGTTGGTCGGTGACGGGTGCGTCGGCGAGCACACCGCCGATCACGAACATCAGATCCCGTTCCCGCGGTGCACGGACCATCTCGTCCCAGTCGAGCAGCCAGACGCCGCCGTTGTCGTCGAGCAGGACGTTGGCGATGTGGGCATCGCCGTGGCACACAACCTGTGTCGCCGTCGCGGCCCGCAGCTCGTCGCCAAGACCGTCGATCTGAGCGAGGATCACCGCAAGACACTTCCCGGCAGCGCGCCAGTCATGGACCAGAGCGCCGATCAACGGGTCATCCGATGCTCTCAGCTCCCGGATGCGCTGATCGAGAGCGCGCACGATGGCCGCCTCGGGGGTCTGGTAGTTCTCGCTCGGTAACCGGTCGGTTATCGGCGGCGCAAGGGCAGTGGCATGTACCTGGGACAGCAGGGCACCGAAGGTCCGCCACTGGCGCGCACCCATGCCGGCCTCATAGGCTCGTTGCCCGGAGATCCACGGGGTCAGTGAAATGCGGCGACTACCCAGGACGCTGTACGGCAGCCCGGAGCGCGCTCGCAGCGGCGCTGGGATCCCCGATCCCACCGACTCGGCAAGGAACGCGCAAACCTGCAGCGGACCGATGTGCGCGTGCCGGCTGACCTTCACCACCAGCATCGCGCCGTCCACAGTCTCCACACGGATCACGACCGCGTCGGAGTCCTGGCCGCCTGACAGCTGAGACATCGAGCGTAGCGACACGCCGAAATCGGTTCGGACCCGCTCGACCAGAGCGTCACGATCGATGATCGGCGACCCTGCGGCGGAGGCGAATACGGTCACCGCCGCAGCATGCTCGCCAGATCTCGCCCAGGCGAACGACTTCTGGCACGACCGCCGATCTTGGCGCTGGCACGATGGGACGATGGCCAACGCACTCGCCGCATCATCCTCGCCGTACCTGCTCCAGCACGCCGACAATCCGGTGGCCTGGGTCGAGTGGGGCGAGGACGCCTTCGCCACAGCCAGGGAGCGGGACGTGCCGATCCTGCTCTCGATCGGGTACGCCGCCTGCCACTGGTGCCATGTCATGGCCCATGAGTCCTTCGAGGACCCGGCCACGGCCGAGGCGATGAACTCGCAGTTCGTGTGTGTCAAGGTCGACCGGGAAGAGCGCCCTGATGTGGACTCGGTATACATGGAGGCCACGCAGGCAATGACCGGCCACGGCGGCTGGCCGATGACT
The DNA here is from genome assembly GCA_013812385.1 of Geodermatophilaceae bacterium. GTDB lineage: Bacteria > Actinomycetota > Actinomycetes > Mycobacteriales > Geodermatophilaceae > JACCQS01. The sequence continues at coordinate 2,299 of JACCTM010000409.1, forward strand.
GTCTTCATGACTCCCGACGCGGCGCCGTTCTATTGCGGGACCTACTACCCGCCGCAGCCGGCGAGGGGGATGCCGTCCTTCGTTCAGGTGATGGACGCGGTCACCGACGCATGGACGCAGCGCCGCGAGGACCTCGAACAATCCAGTCAGCGCATCGCCGAGCAGTTGCGCAGGCCACGGTCCTTCGGCGAGCCGACTCCGGTTGACGCGGACGTCCTCGACAGCGCCGTCGACCTGCTGTGGCGCAGCTTCGATGCCGAGAACGGGGGGTTCGAGCAGGCCCCGAAGTTCCCCCCGTCGATGGTGCTCGAGTTCCTGCTGCGTCAGCACGCCCGTACGGAGGATCCGCGGTCGCTGCTGATGGTCGAGACCACGTGTGAGCGCATGGCCCGGGGCGGCATGTACGACCAGCTCGCCGGCGGCTTCGCGCGGTACTCCGTTGACGCGAAATGGGTGGTTCCGCACTTCGAGAAGATGCTCTACGACAATGCGCTGCTGCTCGTGGTCTACCTGCACCTGTGGCGAGAAACCGGTTCCGACCTAGCCCGTCGAGTCGCCGACGACACGGCAGCCTTTTTGATTCGCGACCTGGGGACGCCTGAGGGCGGTTTCGCCTCGGCTCTGGACGCAGACACCGATGGGTTCGAGGGCCTGACCTACGCGTGGACCCCCGCTCAGCTGGCCGAAACCCTGGGGGAGAACGACGGACACTGGGCGGCAGCGCTTCTCGAGGTCAGCACGGCAGGGACCTTCGAAGACGGCATGTCAGTCCTGCAACTGCTCGTCGAACCCGACGACGTGCAGCGGTGGGCCGATGTCCGGACCAAACTCCTCGCCGCACGGTCGGTTCGCCCTCAGCCGGCCCGCGACGACAAGGTGGTGACGGCCTGGAACGGACTGGCCATCGCCGCGCTCTCCCAGCACGCCATGCTGACCGGCTCGGCACAGAGCCTGGCTGCGGCCAGGAGCGCGGCCGAGCTGCTGACCCAGCTACACCTGATCGACGGAAAACTTCGCCGGGTGTCTCGCGACGGCGTGGCCGGGCGGCACGCCGGCATCCTGGAGGACTATGCCGAACTCGCCCGTGGACTGCTCGCCCTGCATCAGGCAACCGGTGAAGGGCGTTGGCTGATCACTGCCGGAGCTCTGCTCGACGACCTGCCGCGGCGATTCGCCGACGGAGTCGGTGGATTCTTCGACACGCCCGAGGACGGTGAGCGCCTGCTGCGCCGGCCGAAGGATCCGACCGACGGACCGTCACCGTCGGGTTCCGCGGCCGCGTGCGACGCAATGGTCAGCTATGCCGCCCTGTCGGGCCGTACCAAGCCCCGCAGGATCGCCGAACGCGTACTGGCCTCGATCGGCGCGATCATCGCGCGGGCACCGCGAGCCGCCGGCTCGGCGGCCGGCACGGCTGAGGCGATGCTGGCCGGTCCGCTGGAGATCGCCGTGGGCGGTCCTTCCGGCCCAGCACGCGACGAGTTGGCTTCCGTGGCTCGCGCGGCGACCAGCCCGGGTGCAGTGTCAGTCGTCGGGGAACC
>JACCTM010000292.1 GCA_013812385.1 Geodermatophilaceae bacterium
ACGTTGCGTCATCGGTGACCTCCATGACGTCGAATGTCGGTCCGACAGGAGACCGAGCGGCTGACCCCGAGGAACTGGACAGCCGGGTTCGGCATGGCCAGAGTGCTCTGCATGAGCGATCACCCTACGGAGGGCACGGTCCGGCCGGAGTCCGGCCTGACCGACGACGACTTCTCGCCCATCTGGGCCGACGACGACCGCCCGCGCATCCCGCGCGTGGCCGCCGAGCGCGAAGCGCTCGCGGCGTACCTGGAGTACTACCGGGCGACGGTGGAAATGAAGTGCCGCGACCTGACCCCGGACCAGGCCCGGACCAGGTCCATGCCGCCGTCCACATTGTCACCTCACGGCCTGGTCCGACACCTCGCCGCCGTCGAGCGCTGGTGGTTTCAGCAGAACTTTGAGCGCCGCGACGTGCCGTTCCTCTTCGTCGCCACAGACGACCCCAACCTCGACTTCGACCCGCCTTCGGACGCCGACTTCGCCGCCGACCTGGAGGTCTGGCGCGCGGAGTGTGCGGTCTCTCGCGAGATCGTCGCCGCTCACGACCTCGACGACACCGCGCGGCCACTGGATTGGTACGAGGACGTCGATCTACGTTGGCTGGTGCTCCGGATGATCACCGAGTACGCCCAGCACTGCGGGCACGTCGACCTGCTTCGCGAGGGGATCGACGGGAGGACCGGCGCATGAGCCGGTGGCGGAGAGTCGACCTCACCCCCTGAACCGCGACCGCGCGCTCCTGGCGGCCGCGATGCGGTCATTCAGCACTCGCGTCTTTCCACCGCCTGTCGGCGCAGGCGAACCGCCCGATCATGCTTGATATGCGGGTGATCTTCTTGGACATTTCGCCGAGGATGTTCTCGGTGTTCTGTGAGGAGAGGGAGGCGTCCGCATGTCTGCTGTGGATCCGTATCTGATCCGTTCTACCGGCTCGGCAGGGGAGCCGCTGGTTCGTCTGGGGGTGCCGGTCCTGGATGAGTATCTGGAGTTCGCGTCTGGGCGTTGTCGACCGAACACGGTGTTGGCGACGGCCTATGACCTGAAGGTGTTCTTCACGGTGGTGTCCAAGCCTCCTGAGCAGGTACGGCCGGAGGATGTGCTGGCGTTCATGACGGCTCAACGCACCGGCCAGTCGAGCATCGCCGAGACACTGCGGCCGGTTGACGGGGAGTCGGGTGGGGTGTCGATGCGGACGGTTCGTCGTCGGCTGTCGTCGGTGTCGGGGCTGTTCGGTTTTCTGCATGCCCGCGGCGAGGTGGCCACGAACCCGGTCCCGCGGGGGCTGCCGACCAGGCGGGAACGCTCGAGGCCCGGGCAGGGTGTCCCGCTGGTCCGGGTGACCCGCACGCTGCCGCAGGTCTTGACCCCGTCGGAGGTCGACGCGTTGACGTCGGCGCTGCGCACCCACCGGGACCGGGCGATGGTCGCGGCGATGGTGCTGGGCGGGCTACGGCGGTGCGAGGTCCTCGGCCTGCGGCTGCGCGATCTGCGGGTCGGTGAGCGGCGGGTGTTCATCGCGGACGGGAAGGGTGGTCACCAACGGCTGGTGCCGATCTCGGCGCGTTTCTTCACCGCCGTGGCGGCCTATCTGGACACCGAGCGTCCCGCAGAGGCCGACCGCGACTCGCTGTTCGTGGTGTTGAAGAAACCCAACCGTGGGAAGCCGTTGACCGCAGAGGGACTCGACGAGATCCTCGGCGGCGCCCGGAGCCGCGCCGGACTCAGCCACGCGACGTGTCACGAGCTGCGGCATACCTGTCTGACCCGGTTGCGGGAAGCGGGGATGGCGTTGGAGGCGGTCCAGGCCCAGGCCGGGCATGCCTCGATCGAGTCGACCCGGATCTACCTGCACCTGGCCGACGACTGGCTCGCCGCCCAGTACCGGAAGGCCGCCGAGGTCATCGACGCGCAGGTCTTCGCTGGTCTTGGAGTCACCAGGGAGATGCGGTGAGCGGGCCGCTGCTGCTGCCGACCTGGGACCGGCTTGCTGTGTCCCGGCCGCAGCTGGTCGAGCCGATGCGCCGTTACCTGCAACAGATCTCGTGTGTGTTGAGGCCGGGCAGCGTCGGCGGCGCCGACCTGGCGTTGCGGTCGTTCACCGCGTTCCTCCTTGAGGCCGCGCCAGAGGTGACGAGCCCCGCCCAGGTCGTCCGCCGCCATATCGAGGACTACAAGCCGTGGCTGGCGGCTAGGCCGGGACAGAACAAGGCCCGGATTACACCCGCCACCATCGCGCACCGGCTCGGGACGCTGCGGATGTTCTTCGTCCGCATCGACGAGTGGGGGTGGGACGAGGCACCGCCCAGGGTGCCCATGTTCAACGGCGACCTGCCCCGCCTCGACCACCCGCTGCCCAAAGCCCTCGACGATGCAGCCGCCGCGATGCTGCTCCGCGCCGCCCGAAACGACAAGCGGCTCCTGGTCGGGGTCACCGTCGAGGTCCTGCTACGGACCGGGCTGCGGGTCAGCGAGTTCACCGGTCTGCGCGCCGACGCGGTCGTCCAGATCGGCGCCGGGCCATGGCTACACGTCCCGGTCGGCAAGCTCCACGAGGACCGCTACCTGCCCCTGCACCCGCACCTGGTCGACCTCATCGACTCCTACCGGACCGCCCATGTCCCCACCGACCATGCCCTGCTGTTGCCCCGCGAGAACGGCCGAGCGTTGGACCGGCACACCGTCACCCGGTTCATCAACAAAGCCGGCGCCGCAGCCAGGCTCGGCCACATCCACCCGCACCAGCTGCGGCACACCCTGGCCACCCAGGCCATCAACCGCGGCATGAGTCTCGAGGCGATCGCCGCGATGCTCGGACATCGCAGCCTGGACATGACCCTGCGATACGCCAAGATCGCCAACCGCACCGTCGCCGACGAGTACTTCGCCGTCACCGACAAAGTCGAAGCCCTCTACGGCCAGCCACCCGTGCTGCCCGCCGACGCGATCGGCCCGAAGATGGCCCGGCTGCGACGCGAGCACCACCGACTGCTCGGAAACGGCTACTGCACCAGACCCCCCGAGCTCGACTGCGCCTTCGAGTCCATCTGCGAAACCTGCACGTTCTTCCAGACCAGCATCGAGTTCCGACCCACCCTGCAAGCCCAACACGACGACGCCGCCAGCAAGGGGCAGAACCACCGAGCCGAGCTCTTCCACCGGCTCCTTACCAACCTCAACGACAGTGCCGCATCATGAAAAACTTGACAACGATCACCCGCACATGCCGCGGACAGGTCAGCCTGCCGCAGAACACGATCACTGCGCTAGAGGCCTTAGCCCGCACGAAGGCAGCCCGACGAGAGCTGGTCACCTACGACCCCGGTCTAGCCCCAATACCGTTCAGTTAAGATCACAGCGGTGTAGTTTGGGGCCATGCCACGAGCGGGTTGGAAGAAGCCGGAGTCGGATCGTCGGCTGTCGGACCTGGTGTCGGTTGGGGTGCTCACGCGAGTGTTCCCGCCGGGGCTGGTTGATGAGGTGATCGCCGGTGTCGGCCGGACCGAGCGGCGTCATCGGGCGTTGCCGGCTCGGGTGATGGCGTACTTCTCGATCGGGATGGCGTTGTACTCCGAGGGCTCGTATGAGGACGTGCTCTCGCAGTTGACAGATGGGCTGTCGTGGGCCTCGGGGTGGCAGGAGACCTACCGGCCGCCGAGCAGGTCGGCGATCTTCCAGGCCAGGGCACGGTTGGGGTCCGAGCCGTTGGCCGCGTTGTTCGAGCGGGTGGCCAGGCCGATCGGTGTCGAACACACGCCGGGGGTGTGGCTGGCCGGTCGTCGTCTGGTCGCGATCGACGGGACGTGTCTGGATGTGGCCGACACGGTCGCCAATGCTGGGTACTTCGGGCGTCCCGGGGTCAACAAGGGCGAGCAGGCGGCCTTCCCACAGGCCCGGGTGGTGGCGTTGGCCGAGTGTGGCACGCACGCGGTCTTCGCCGCCGAGATCGGCACGTACTCGGAGTCCGAGGCCACGTTGACCGGCCCGCTGCTGGACCGGTTGGAGCCGGGCATGCTGCTCACCGCTGATCGTGGCTTCTTCTCCTACGCCTTGTGGCGCACCGCGATCGGGACCGGGGCCGACCTGCTGTGGCGGGTCCGCACCGACAAGGCCGGCCCCAAACCCACCCATGT
>JACCTM010000413.1 GCA_013812385.1 Geodermatophilaceae bacterium
GTTCGGGACGGCGTCGCCAAGTCGCCATCTGCAAGGCATCTACGACCAGGTCCGAGCGCATGTGGTCAGCGATCGACCAGCCCACGATGACCCGGCTGAACACGTCGAGGACTGCGCAGCAGTACACCTTCCCGGTGCCAGTGGGATGCTCGGTGATGTCGGTGCACCACAGCCGGTTCGGGACGTCAGCCACGAACTGGCGCTTCACCAGATCCTCATGAGGCGCCGGCGAGGGCTTCTTGCGGCGCTTCTTGTGGGTGTTCCCGCCGATGCCCGCCCGGCCGGTCAGGCGCAGCAGCCGGGCGATGCGCTTGCGGCCGACCCGGATGCCCAGCTCCATCCGAAGCTCGGCGTGCAGCCGCGGAGCACCGTAGGAGCCACGCGACATGTCGTGGAGCTCGACCACCGTGTTCGCCAGATAGGCATCCTGGAGATCCCGAGTCGAGAGCCGCCGGTGGCGCCATTCATAGAACCCCGACCTCGAGACCTTCAGCACCCGGCAGGTCACCGCGACATCGATCCCGTCGTCGGCGAGTTCCTGGACCAGCCGGAACACTAGTGTTGCGTGTCGTTAATCTCTGGACGGTGATGGTGCGAGACAATGGGGTATGTCGGTTGCTGCCCCTTTGGTCCTTCGAGCTGGTGACGAGAAGAGACTGACCTCGTTGGTGCGGTCGTCGGCGGGTCCGGCCGGGTCGGCTCGGCGGGCCCGGATCGTGTTGTTGGCCGCCGAGGGTGTGTCGAACGCCGAGATTGCCCGTCGGGTGGGGGCGAGCCGGCAGACGGTGGTGTCGTGGCGGGCTCGCTACGAGGCCGGCGGGGTGTCCGCGCTGGACGATCTGACCCGCTCGGGGCGCCCGGTCGAGGTGGACGAGGCGGGGCTGGTGGTGGCCACGCTGACCGCGCCGCCGGCCGAGCTCGGGGTGACGCACTGGTCGTCGCGGCTGCTCGCCGATCACCTCGGCATCTCCTTCGCCACCGTGGCCAGGGTCTGGCGCAAGTGGAAGCTGCAGCCGTGGCGGACCGAGACGTTCAAGTTCTCCACCGACCCCGATCTGGACGCGAAGGTCCGCGACATCGTCGGGCTGTACTTGCACCCGCCGGACAACGCGGTGGTCCTCTGTGTGGACGAAAAGTCCCAGATCCAGGCGCTGAACCGCACCGCTCCGATCCTGCCGATCCGCCCCGGCCTGCCCGAACGGGCCACCTCCGACTACGTCCGCAACGGGACCACGACCTTGTTCGCGGCACTGGAGGTGGCCACCGGCAAGGTCACCGACGCCTGCTTCGATCGGCACCGGCACGCCGAGTTCCTGCACTTCCTCAAGAAGGTCGCCAAGGCCCACCCGCGCCGGGAGCTGCACGTGGTGCTGGACAACTACGGCACCCACAAGCATCCGAAGGTGCGGGCCTGGCTGGAGCGCAACCCGCGCATCCAGCTGCACTTCACCCCGACCTCGGGATCCTGGCTGAACATGGTCGAGATCTTCTTCGGCATCATCACGCGCCAGGCCATCCGCCGCGGAACCTTCGACTCGGTCAAGGAGCTGATCGCCGCGATCGAAACCTTCATCGACGGCTGGAACGAACGCTGCGGACCCTTCGTCTGGACCAAGACCGCCGACGAGATCCTGGCGAGGGCCAGACCCAGACGCCGTCCAACAACCTCAAACACGCGACACTAGTTTGGGAGCACGTTGTCCCGGGCGAAGTAGGCCGAGGCGCGTTTGAGGATCTCGATCTCCATCTCCTTGATCCGAAGCTCGCGGCGAAGGCGCCCCAGTTCAGCGCGCTCGTCGCTGGTCACGCCCTCGCGCAGACCCTCGTCGACCTCGGCCTTCTTGACCCAGCCGCGCAGGCAGGACTCGCTGATCCCGAGGTCCTTCGCGGTCCCGGCTATCGGCTTCTCCCGCAAACGGGCCAGCTCTACCGCTCTGCGGCGGTACTCCGGCGGGTGCGGTGCAGGCATCCAGGACTCCTTTCCAAGGCGATCATCGCCTCAGGATCGGTGTCCGGGAAACCGGGTCAGGCTCCTCCTCGGCCACGGCGTTCGCTGGTTTCCGGTTCCCTCGTGAGGTGATCTCGGTGGCGGT
>JACCTM010000428.1 GCA_013812385.1 Geodermatophilaceae bacterium
GGACAACACCACGGCGCCCTACCGGCGCGAGATCCTGGCGAAGATCCCGGTCGGTTCGCACGTCTGGGAGGACTATGCCGAACACGACGGCGTCGCCCCGCCGCGGCTGCATGCTCAGCGGATCACCATGACCCGCACAGGTCCCGACGATCCCAGCGGTGACCGGCTGATCCTGGACTTCACGGGCACCAGCACGCAGGCCAAGGGACCGATCAACCACGCGGGGGACTTCGCAGACGGCGCCTTTCTCAAGAAGTGGCTGGCCCCGATCCTGCGTAACTTGGCCGAAACCCCGCAGCGGATGGCCGAACTCGACCTGAACGAGGGTGTCGTGCCGCTGATCGAGATGCGCTTCCCGGAGCCCGGGACTCTGCTGACCCCGGTGTTCCCGGCACCGACGAACGCGCGCACCTTCGTGATCCTACGGCTGCTCGGCGTGCTGGCCGGAGTGATCGCCAAGGCCGTCGACGGCCGGATGCCGGCCGATCAGGAGACGATCCGCTACACCGGCGTGTACGGCCAGGACGCCGAAGGCCAGCCCTACCTGATGCGCGAGGTCTTGGGCGGCGGTTCGGGTGGGCGTTACTACGCGGACGGCGAGGACACCATCCATGTCGTGCCGGACTCGCGGAACTTGCCGACCGAGTTCAGCGAGTCCCGCTTCCCGTTCGTGGTCGAATCCCTCGGTCTGGCAATGGATTCCGGGGGAGCGGGGCGGTTCCGCGGCGGGCTGGGCTACGAGAAACACATCCGGATGTTGCTACCCGCCCATTTCATGTCGATCGCGGACCGGTCGATCCTGGCCTGCTGGGGGGTCAAGGGCGGCAGGGCCGGTCGATCCTTCCAAGTCACTGCCGATCCGGGTGGACCGGACGAACGCGAGGTCGATGCCCTTGCCGACGCCGAGCCCCTCGCGGCGGGGGAGACGGTGCGGATCCGGACCACCGGCGGCGGCGGGTGGGGGGATCCACTCGACCGCCCGATTCCCGACGTGCTGCGTGACGTGTCGTGGGGCAAGGTCTCGGTGGCCGGCGCGCGTGCGGACTATGCAGTCATTCTGACCGGCGACGAAGATTCGCCAGTTTGCGACGAAACGGCGACGGACGCCCTGCGTGCCGAGCGCCGAGCGGCACATACCGACGACGAACCGTTCTTCGACCGCGGACCCGGTTACGCCCGCCTGTCCGGAGGCATCCCGTACCCCGACATCGACCAACTCTGAGAACTGAACCGGTGAAGCCCGTCTGTGTGCCGTTGGACTCTGCGGCCGCAGGCCGTACGCCGGTGCACGCGATAGCTGAGGCCGTCGAGCAATTGCATCGCTGTGTCTCTTCCCCGACCCCATCGTCTATGGGCCTGCGAGAGGCCGCTCGTTAGCTGCAGGGCTCATCGCTGGACGCGGCGCTCGCGGCTGACGCCGATCCGGTACTGGGTCACGCCGACGGCGGCCTCGCCAGCCTCCAATGGGACGGCAATCGAGTCCAGCTGGTCGACTTCAAGGATTCCGGCCGGAGTGACGTGGCATTCGAGCTCGCCGACTTGGTCGAGCATGTCTCAGGAATGTCGCCGCTCGAGCTCCTCGGCTTGATCTGAGCGACTGAGCGGCAGCCGGGCGTGCTCTCAAGAGACATGCTGCACAGGTAGCCCCATGTCGGAGGCGTTGCGGGCCAGCGCCGCATCGAGTGTCCACACCGTCGTTCCAAGCCGGCGGGCCAGGCAGAAATAGCTCGAGCTGGTCGCGTCTCGATGGCGAAGACGAGCGGCGATCTCGGCGACTTCAGGTCCGTCGCGGGTGAGTTCGAAAGGATGCAGGACAATGCCGAGGGCGGCCAGGTCGTCCCAAATATCTCGCACCTCATCGAGGCCTAGCGCACAGTCGAACACCAGCCGGGCAAGCACGTTCGCCACCTCGTAGGACAACACGGCCGGTGCGTGCAGCGCCGCCGCGCCGTCCAACCACCGCCGCAGGTGATCGCGCGCTGCGTCTTGGCGTTCGTCTGGCACCAGCAACGCGACGACCAAGCTCGCGTCCACGACGACGCTCATCGCTGCGGGTCGAGTGAGATCCCCGCCTCGACAACCATGTCCACCGCGTCGGCTGGTACGCCGCGCCGGGACCGCTCAACCAGTCGGTCGAGCGCGGCATGGGCAGCTGCGGTTCGCAACGCGGGAGCATCCCCGGTAAGCCCAGCGTGCACGAGGATCCTGGCCAGCGTCCCTGTCCGCACACCTGTCACGATCGGGACATGAGCGGCGAGGACGGTGCCTACGGCGACCTCGGGGTCACCGGCGACCTCGTCGTACCCGCGCGCGTTCTGCAGTGGCGCTTCTCGCGATCCTCCGGGCCGGGTGGACAAGGGGTGAACACCGCGGACTCACGGGTCGAGTTGTCAGTGCACGTGCCGACCATTCCGGGCTGGCCGGAGCCGCTGCTCGAGACCGCCATGGGTCGGCTGGCCACCCGCCTGATCGACGGAACACTCACCGTCGCCGCCTCTGAGTACCGACAACAACTGCGTAACCGCGAAGCCGCCCGTGCCCGCATGGCGGCACTGTTGCGCGAGGCGGTGGCTCCGGCCGGGCCGCGGCGCCGGCCCACCAAACCGAGCCGAGGTGCACGCGAACGACGGTTGGATGACAAGCGCAGGCGTTCCCGGCTCAAGCAGGATCGCCGGACCGACGACTGAATCCGCCTACCGTTAGCGTGCGGTCAGTGAAAAACGCTGGGGGTTCGGGTCTGATCGGCGTGCTCGCCGCAGCCGCCGCCGCCGTTCTGTTCGGCGTCAACGCGACGGTCAGCAAACTCGCGCTGAGCTCGGGTTTGTCCTCGCTGGACCTTGTCCAACTCCGGTCGCTCGGCTCGGCGGTGCTGCTGATGGGGTTTCTCCTGCTCACTCGGCCGGCGACCCTGCGCGCACGTCCGCGTGAACTCGGATTCCTCTTCCTCGTCGGGATCGTCGGGATCGGCTTGGTCCAATGGTTCTACTTCGTCGCCATCTTCCGACTTCCGGTCGGAATCGCGCTTCTCTTGGAGTACCTCGCGCCCGTCCTCGTGGTCCTGTGGGTCCGGTTCGTACGGCGTCAGGCGGTGCGCTCCCGCATGTGGGCAGCACTTGCCCTAGCGGTGACCGGCTTGGCGATCGTCGCGAGGGTCTGGGACGGCCTCACCCTGGACGGTCTCGGGCTGTTGGCCGGCCTCGGTGCGGCCGTGTCGCTGGCGACCTATTACCTGTCCAGTGAACGCGGGATGGGGACCCGCGATCCGCTCAGCCTCGCGGCGTGGACCTTCACCGCAGCGGCGCTTTTCTGGTCGGTGCTTCGACCACCATGGACATTTCAGTGGACACGGCTCGGCCGGGACGTGGTGCTACCCATGCCCTTCGAGGGGATGAGCGTGCCGCTGTGGGTCCTGGTCAGCTGGATCATCGTCCTGGGGACGGTTGTGCCGTACTCCTTCATCCTCGTTGCGCTGTCCACCCTGGGATCGGCGCGGACCGGCCTGCTGGGTATGGCCGAGCCGGTCATGGCCGGCCTCGTCGCCTGGCTGGTCCTTGGTGAGCTGCTGACCGGTATTCAGCTGCTCGGCGCCGCCCTGATCTTGAGCGGCATCGTGCTTGCCGAAACGGCGCGACAGCGGTCCTCGGGTGAACCGACGCTGCCGGCTCCGGTCGCTCCCGGCGGCGGACCGGCCGATCCGTGACTGGAGACCGCGAAGTCTTGCGGCCAGTACGGTCGGGTAATGAACGTGCGAGGCAGCCTGACGGCAGGCCTGGCCAAGCAGCTGGGTGCACCGACCGGGCTCCGGGGTCGGCTGGTCGGCGCGATGCTCAATCGCGCGAACCGGAACACCGTGGCTCAGGCGGTCGCAGAACTGTCACTGCCCAGTGACGCCTTCGTGGCCGACGTCGGGTTCGGTGGCGGAATCGGACTCCAACTCCTGCTCGACGAGGTCGCCGGATCCGGACAGGTGCACGGCGTCGAGCTGTCGGAGACGATGCTGGCCAGTGCCGCGCGCCGACATCGCGGCGACATCGAGATCGGTCGGCTGCACCTGCACGAAGCATCGATGACGCGGCTGCCGCTGCCCGATCACTGTCTCGACGGCGTTCTCTCGATCAACACCATCTACTTTGTGGCCGACCTTGGTAGCGCATTCGCCGAATTCGCCCGAGTCGTGAAGGGCACCGGTCGTGTCGCCCTCGGCCTCGGAGACCCGACCGCGATGCATGCTGCGCCGTACACGGCGCATGGATTCCGGATCCGCCCCGTGTCCGACGTGATCGACCAGCTGGGCGCAGCGGGCTTGACGGTCGAAAGGGACGTTCGGGTCGGCAGCGGCGCCGATGCCGTCCACCTCTTGGTGGCCACACCGCTCGCACGGACTAGCGGCTCGGGGCAGATCCCGGGAGTGCTTCCCGCACCGCACTGATCGTGTCCGATTCGGTAGCGTCCTTGTCCTCGCGGTAGCGCAGCACCCGGGCGAAGCGCAGCGCTGCGCCACCCGGGTAACGGGTGGAGACCTGTGCTGCATCGAAGGCGATCTCGACCACGAGCTCCGGGCGAACCCAGACGGCGCCCTCAGTCCGCCGTACCTCGATCGCCTGCAGCGCCTCGGTCTGCCAGCCGAGCAGGGCATCGGTCATCCCCTTGAACGTCTTGCCCACCATGACAAACCCGTCCGGCTCGCCGTATGCCCCGTCCGGATCACGTGCCCCGAGGTGCAGGTTCGACAACCACCCGGAGCGCCGGCCGTGGCCCCATTCGGCCGCGAGCACGACCAGATCCAGGGTGCGTACCGGTTTGACCTTCTGCCAGCCGCTGCCGCGTCGGCCCGCCGCGTAGGTCGAGTCGACGGACTTGACCACTACGCCTTCATGACCGGCCGCCAGGGAATCGGCAAGCGTCCGCGCCGCAACCTGTGGATCGTCGGTTCGGACCGACGGGACGCGCCACGGGCCGGCCACGCGTTCGAGCTCAGCCAACCTTATGTGCAGCGGTTCGTCGATCAGGTCGACGCCGTCGACGTGCAGCAGATCGAAGAAGTAAGGCCGGAGCAGCTCGTCTCGGGCGCTCTGGGCACCGAAGCGGCTCTGCGTGTCAGCGAAGGAGCGTGGCCGGCTGCTCGTGTCGTCGAGGACCAGGGACTCGCCGTCCAGGATGAGCCGGTCGGCGGGCAGTTGCGCGACGATCGCCACGACCTCGGGCAATCGCGCCGTGGCGTCCTTGAGACTGCGGGTGAACACCGAGATCTTCCCGCCGTCGCGGTGCACCTGGATCCGGGCGCCGTCGAGCTTGTAGTCGACGAACGCTTCACCGGTATCGCCCAGCGCTGCCTCGACCGTGGTCGCGCTGGCCGCCAGCATGGGCTTGACCGGGCGCAGCACCTGCAGGCCGACGCCGGTCAGCGCAGGTTCGCCGCCGGTGACGGCCAGTCGGGCGGTCTCGGTCAGCGAGCCGGTCAACATCCAGGCGCGACGTAGGAGATGGCTCGGCGTACCCGTGCCGGCTGCGATCGCGTCTGCCAGCACTCCCTCGAGGGCCCCCTGCCGGACTTCACCCATGAGTACGCCGAGCAGGAAGGGCCGCTCTGCCGCGGTAGCCCGCTCGAACAGGCCACCCAACACGGCTTGCCGGCTCGCTGCAGAGCCGGCGCCACTGGTGTGGGCCAAGGCGCTGAAGACCGCATCGACGTCGGCGACGGTCAACTCGGCGCGCCCGGCCAGACCGCCATCGATCCGGCTCAGCGTCGACCAGCCCACTCCGAGCCGACCCTGACGAGGTGCTGCGACGAGCATCCCGATGACCGCGACCACCTCGTCCGGCGCGAGGCGCCCGATCAGATCTGCCAGCAGTGCGATCTTGGTGGTCCGCGAACGCGTAGCCGTGACGCTCTCCGAGGTCGCGACCAGGTCTGCCAGCAACACGAGGGCCAGTCTGCCCGGCTACCCCGACAGCCCCGCACCGCCGTGGCCGTCAGCCGGTCCTAAGAAAGCGCGGTGAAGGCTGCGGTCGGGTCGTAGGTCAGCGGCCCGGTCGGGTCACCGTTCACCCGCAGGTCCGCGCGACGCCGGGTGTCCTGCTCGGTGAAGTGCGCGGACTCCAGCCGCTGCCAGTCCCGAAGCCGGCGGTCCAGGTTCACGCCCTCCCGAGACCGGCCGCGTTCGAAGGCCACCACTGGGGAAGCCTCGACCCAAATCCGGTAACTGGCCAGCCGATCCGCGGCTCGCGGTGAACTCCCACAGCCCTCGACGACGAGTACCTGGCTGACCGGGACCCTGCACCAGCGCGAACTCCAACTCTGCGTGGCCCAGTCGTAAGGGTGGAAGCCGCCCGCCCATCCGGCTGCGAGGGGTTCCAGCACGGCCTCGTCAAGCCTCTGCCAGACACCCTCCAGGGTCCAACCCTCGTACAGCGCCTCGATTCCGACCAGCGCAACCGTGCCGCGGTGCTCGAGCGCGGCGACGAGGTGGCCGGCGAAGGTCGACTTGCCGGTACCGCTGGGGCCATCCACGGTGACCAGGCGGACGTCGCCGAGCCGAGGCGCGAGCTCATGGATCGCCGCGGCGAGATCGGCGAAGGTCCGTACCGTCGTCACCCTGCGCAACCCTAGGCTGCTGGCTCTGGGAGGCAGCGCCTCCGCAACGGAGAGGTGCATCCATGTCCAACGCGATGGCGACGGCGAGTCGGCTGGCAGCCGACCACCCGGAGTCCGTGCTGCCTTGCCCGGTGTGCGCTGCCACTGTCAAGGGTGCCAACCTCAACCGGCACCTCGGGAAGGTCCACCCAGGACAGTTGCCGGCGCGTTCATCGCCCGGGCGGTCCTGGCGCGGGGGCGAGCGCTTGATCGCCCGACCCCTGGTCATCGTGCCTGTCCTGGCCGTTGTGGCGAGTCTCATCTGGCTGGAATTGACAGGCTCGGTCGACGAGGTCTTCATCCTCAGCGCCGCAGGTGGAATGGGCGTCGGTCTCATCCTTTCCGGCTTGGTCGTCTACGGCGCCCCGCTGTTCACCGGTCGCCTTTCGGTGAGCGGGGAAGGCTTCGTGCTGAGCCACACGCTCGGGCTCAGGCGTCGACGGCTGGGTCGGGTGGACCGGATCAAGGCGGGGTCGGCCTACGACGTGCGGACGATCAACGCCGGCGGTGACGGAGCTAGCGGCGGTCCCACGATCGAGGAAGCCGCAGGCATATACGTCGAGCTCCGTTCCGGCCGCCGCTACATCACCGTCCGCTGCAAGCAGAGCACCGGCTTTCGCAAGACCTGGGTCGGCTGGGAACAAGCTGGGCGGAGCCGTCGGTGGCACATCATCCTTGATCCGGCCGACTTCGTCTCGCTGCAGTACACCCTGGTCGACCTGGGTCTGCTCACCCTGCGCCCGCTCGCGACCGACTCGGCGATAACTGAAGCACCGAGGAGGCGGTGTTAGGAAGAGCGTGGGGGATGCTGATCACATGACCCAGCCGTCGCCGTGGCGCATCGCCGGCCAAGCCTTCGCCTGGGTGTCGATCGCAATCGGATCGGTGGGAGCACTCCGCGGGCCCCGCTGATCGTCGGGCTGGTGATCTGGCTGAAGGTTTCTTGACCCTTGACCCTCGCCGCCTACGATCCGCGCCATGACCGGACCGTTGGCTGACCTCGTCGTCCTCGATCTGACCCGGGCGCTGGCCG
>JACCTM010000432.1 GCA_013812385.1 Geodermatophilaceae bacterium
AACTGCACGATGCCCAGGTGCTCCTCGGGGTACACCACGCCAGTGAGGTACTTGTCGATGAAGCCTTGAGGTAGCCCCTCTTCGCCGGCCCGTCGCCGGGCCCAGTTCTCGATGTCGGTGAGCGGGCAAGGCACCTTGACCACGGCGTTGAGCACGCCCCATACCGCGAGTCCGACATGCACCAGGATCAGCCGCGGCCACCGCCAGGCCGCGAACCCACCGAGGGTCAGGACCACCAGAAACGCGAAGTGCAGCAACATGACCAGATCCGCGATTGCCTGGTACACCCGCCCTCCTAGCGTTCTATTCCATTGTGCTCGAAGTACGCAAGCGCGGCCCAGTCACTGCCGCAATTCCGTGTAAGGCGACGACAACCGGGTAGAGGCAGTCAAGGTCGCAGCCGGCGACATCAAGGAATCGAAGGAGCCCCCTACATGGCCAGCAGTGTCGTCACCGTTATCAAGGATCAGCACCGCGAAGTGGACAAGTTGGTGAAGCAGGTCGAGGAGGAGAAAGGCGACGTCGCGGCCGCCCTGCAGAAGATCCACGACATGCTCAAGCCGCACCACGAGGCCGAGGAGGACTTCGTCTATCCGACGATCAAGAAGGTCGAGCCGGAGACCGACGAAGAGATCAAAGACGGTGCAGCAGAGCATGACCAGATCATGGGGCTGCTCGACGAACTCCTGAACCAGGAGCCGGGTGGACCCGGGTTCGACGGCACGGTCGCAGCCTTCGCCGCGGAGTTGCGCCATCACTTCGAGGAGGAGGAGGCCGACCTGCTTCCCGAGCTCCAAGAGAATCTGTCCAGGCCTGAGCTGGAGGACATGGGCGAGCGGTTCGTCAAGGCCACCACCGGCTGAGCTAGCCGGAATCGGTCCGGTGAACCGATCGAGCGGCCGCTGTGACTCCGACTGTTGTGCACGCACCTGCGCCCGCCGTCGCGCCCAATCTCGGCGGTACGTCCGCAGAAGTCGGCTCATATCTACCAGGCCGCGCCTGAGCACGAAGCCGGCAGCTGCGCTCACGAGCGATCTGGTCGAGCAGCGCGAGTTCGGTCCGTACGTGACTGCAGTCGTACCTACTATCGGCAGCGGTCGGTTCGTACGGGCGGCTCAAAAGGCAGAAAAGATTTCCGGAAGAAGCCTGTCGCCGTGTCGATCCAGGCCCAGCGTGTTCGACGCGTGGGTGAGGCCGGGCAGAGTGCCTGGTCGATCCGTTCCGGATAACACCGAAGGAGCTCCCACGATGCGATTCATGATCATTCTGAAGTCCGACCAGAACACCGAATCCGGCGCCATGCCCACCGAGCAGGAGCTCACCGACATGGGCACCTACAACGAGGAGCTCGTCAAGGCCGGTGTGATGCTCGCCGGCGAGGGACTGCAGCCGAGTTCCAAGGGCGCGCGGGTGCACTTCTCCGGCGGAAAGACCACGGTGACCGACGGCCCGTTCAGCGAGGCCAAGGAGCTGATCGCCGGGTTCTGGCTGATCCAGGTCAAGTCCAAGGACGAGGCCGTCGAGTGGGTCAAGCGCGTCCCCATCTCGGCCAGCCAGGACACCGAGATCGAGATCCGTCAGGTCTTCGAGGCCGAGGACTTCGGCGATGAGTTCACCCCGGAGCTGCGCGAACAGGAGAACCGGCTGCGCGCGCAGGCGGAGTCCCAGCAGCGGTAGGGCGAACTCGGACTCAGGCCCGTCACTTCGTCCAGACGGTGAGACCCGACCCCGGCGAGATCCGCGGCGGCGAGGATGGTCTGATCCTGGGTCGTGACGGTGCCGGAGATTTCTCATGCGATCGAGGCGGTCTGGCGGATCGAGTCGGCCCGGGTCATCGCGGGTCTGGCCCGGCTGGTCCGCGATCTCGGCCTGGCCGAGGATTGCGCGCAGGACGCTCTTCTCGCCGCAGTGGAGCAGTGGCCGCAGTCCGGCGTTCCGGACAACCCGGGCGCCTGGCTGATGGCCGTCGGCAAGCGCCGGGCCATCGATCAGATCCGGCGCAACGAGCGCCTCGAGCGCAAGCAGGAACAGCTCGGCCGCGAGCTGGAAATCCACGTCGCGGGGGCGGACAGCGACGAGATCGACAAGACCCTTGGCGACGACATCGGCGACGACCTGCTCCGGCTGGTCTTCACCGCCTGCCACCCGGTGCTGCTCGGCGGGTTGACCACCGAGGAGATCGCTCGAGCGTTTCTGGTCTCTGACTCCACGATCGCGCAGCGGATCGTCCGGGCCAAGCGAACCCTGGCCGATGCGCAGGTCCCCTTCGAGGTGCCCAGCGGGGACGAGTTGTCCAGTCGGCTGCCATCGGTGCTCGAAGTCATCTACCTGATCTTCAACGAGGGCTATTCCGCGACCGCTGGCGATGACTGGATGCGTCCCGAGTTGTGCGGGGAGGCACTCCGGCTCGGACGGATCGTCGCCGAACTCATGCCCACCGAACCCGAGGTGCACGGGCTCGTCGCCCTGATGGAGATCCAGGCGTCGCGGGTACGAGCCCGGACCGGCCCATCCGGCGAGCCGATCCTGCTGCTGCAGCAGAACCGCGGGCGCTGGGACCACCTGCTCATCCGGCGCGGTCTAGCCGCGCTGACCCGAGCCGAACAGCTTGACGCACAACGCGGTACGGACCGCACGAGCCAGCCGTACGGTCCCTACGCTCTGCAAGCCGCGATCGCCGCCTGCCATGCCCGGGCGTCGACCCCGCAGGACACCGATTGGCCGCGCATCGCCGCGCTGTACGACACACTCGCCGCGCTCACCCCGTCACCGATCGTGGAGCTCAACCGGGCCGTCGCCCTCTCGATGGCCTACGGCCCGGCGGCCGGGTTGGCGCTGGTAGACCAGCTCACCCACGAACCTTCGTTGCGGGATTACCACCTGCTGCCCAGCGTGCGCGGCGACCTGCTCACCAGGCTCGGCCGCTTGGACGAGGCGCGTACGGAGTTCGAGCGGGCGGCAGCCATGACTCGCAACGAGCGGGAACGCACCCTGCTGCTCGACCGGGCGCGCGGCCTGCCCGACTCCGGTACGGCGACCCGGCTCAGCAGATCACCATGAATCGAGAGTCACGAATCGGCTGACACGATGGCGAGATGTCGGTCATACGAGCATCGCTGTTCCGGCTGGCCACCAGTGCGCGCTTCGA
>JACCTM010000444.1 GCA_013812385.1 Geodermatophilaceae bacterium
GTGGTCTGCGGCCGATCGCTGATGATGCCGATCTTGGTGCCTACCAGGGCATTGGTCAGAGTGGTCTTTCCGGTATTGGGCCGCCCCACCAAGCACCCGAAGCCACTGCGCATACCGCTCAGCCTCCCATTGCGCGCACGGTCGCGCCGATGATCGGGTAAGAATCACCGATGTGGCGCAGCGACGGCAGGCAAGGGACAGACCGTCTGACGGCGACCCCGCAGCGACCCGCCGGCGTTGGTCGTCGGAGCGCGACGCCCACCTGCGCCAGATCAACGCCTTTTCCTTCGTGGTCCCGCATCGGAGGAAGCGATCGGTCACCAAGCTGCCGGCCGCACTGCGATATGCCCAACTCCTGCCGGCCAGCCGCACGGTTCGGGTTCTCCTGGCAGTGGCCGTACCCGTCTACGCCGGTTTGCAACTCATCCAAGGCGCTACGGTCGGGCGCGCTCTCGGCTTCGCGGTACTCCTGGCGATCGTGATCTATGCGGTCTCGACCTATCGACTGACAGTGAGCAATTCCGGTGTCAGCTTCGACATTGCCGGTCTACGCCAGGTGTCCAGCTTCGGATTTTTGCCGCTCTTCGCCGTACGTGAGGTACGGCACGGCGTGCCAGGGGAATGGCCCAGAGCCAAACTCAAGGGGGGCTGGTGGCCGGGCCGCCGACGAGTCAGCGTCCTGTACCTGGACGAGGAGGCAACGCTGCGTGCGTTCCAGGTCTGGGTCGGCGACCCCGAGGCGTTCGGTACCGCGCTGCTCGGCCGGCCAATGTCCGAACCCGACTGAAGCGCCCGTCCTAGGAGAAGTCGAAGACCTTGAGCGCTCCGGCTTCCTCGGTGACAGCAAGGAGCAGGGTGGTGGAACCGCTGTCGGTCTGCACATCGAGGATGATGTCGTCATGTTCGCCGGTGCCCGTAGGCATCGGTGACGGTCGCTGAGGTGAGCGCCGTGGCCCCGAGAGTCTGGAAGGGCTCGTCGGCGAAGGCCTGCGGATCGGTGAAATCGGCCTGCAGATCCGGCGTCAGGGTGACGTAGGCGCCCGGATAGTCCCCGGCAGCCATCAGGTCCACGAGCGCCTGCGCGGCCTGCGGTGACTCCGCGAAGTTCAACTCCTGCGAGGTCTCCTCGGTCGACTCGGTCGTTTCTTCGGTGCTCTCCTCCGTGGTGTCCTCGGTCTCTGAGGTCGGAAGGGTCTGCTGCGCGGTCAGGGTCGTGGCCACCGGTGTCGGGTCGTCGTCGTTGAGCGCCAAGAACAAGCCCAGCCCACCCAACGTCAGGAGCAGCACGAGTCCGCCGATGATCCAAGGCACCACCGACTTCTTGGGTGGGGGGCCGTACGGACCCTGCGGACTTCCGTACGGCGCAGCGCCCGGGCCACCGTAAGGCTGCCCGCCGTAGGGCTGGGTTCCGTACGGAGGCTGCGTCCCGTACGGGGGCTGACTTCCGTACGGGGGCTGACTTCCGTACGGGGGCTGACTTCCGTACGGGGGCTGACTTCCGTACGGGGGCTGACTCCCGTACGGCGGCGGCTGGGGCGGTCCGTAGGGCGGTTGGGTCATGGACTGGTCCTTCGGTGTGCAGTTGGGCACTGCCAAGTCGGGCCGCAGCGGCCACCCAAGAATGATCGATGTGTCATGTCGCCCTGCCACGATCGGTGCTCAGCAGGTTGCCGTCGGTACCGGCCAGGAAGATCGCAGCCGACGTCGACAGGTCCCGTACGGCCGATACGCCGTCGGTATCGGCTGTCTCGGCTGCGGACACGATGGCCGCCGCCTCCAGAGTGGTGACCCCACTCGACGCAGCCGCTGCGACGGCCGCTTGCAGGGCAGACAACCGAAGAGTCGGCAAGGCCACTGACGCAGCGGCATAGGTCCGGCCGTCCTGGTCGCGGACCGCTGCTCCCTCGCTGGCACCGGTTCGACCGCGGGCTGCACGAGCCAGCACGATCAACTTCGCATCTTCGGGCTCCAAGCCGGCCTGCCCGGCACTACTCATGGACCAGGGCCGCTTCCTTGGGCACGCTACCGGTCGCCGGCAAGCGCGAGACCAGCAAGGTGTCGATCCGGTTGCGGCGTCCCTCGGTGCTCTCGGCGGTCAGCGACAGGCCGGCATAAGTGGCCTGAGCACCTGGGATCGGTACCCGGCCGAGCTCACGAGCCAGCAGGCCAGCGACTGTGTCGATGTCGTCCTCGTCAGGAAACTCGACGTGGAACAGCTCCGCCAGATCGTCGACGGGCAACCGAGAGGTGACGCGCATCGACCCGTCCGCGAGCTGCTCGACGGGGGGGCGCTCATCTGTGTCGTACTCGTCTGTGATCTCCCCCACGATCTCCTCGAGAATGTCCTCGATCGTCACCAGACCGGCGGTACCGCCGTATTCGTCGACGACCACGGCCATGTGGATCCGACGCGCCTGCATCTCGCGCAGCAGTTCATCGACTGGCTTTGACTCAGGCACGAACGAGGGCGCCCGCATGAGTTCCTCGACCAGTTGTGAGCCGGCACCGTCATCAGAGCCTTGGGTACGGCGAACCAGGTCCTTGAGGTAGACAATGCCGACGATGTCGTCGATGTTGTTGCCCACCGCCGGGATTCGTGAAAATCCACTACGCAGGGCGAGGGCTAGCGCTTGACGCACGCTCTTCTGTGCTTCGATCCAGACGACGTCCGGGCGGGGCACCATCACTTCGCGGGCGATCGTGTCACCGAGTTCGAAAACCGAGTGGATCATGTTGCGCTCGCCGTGCTCGACGACTCCACGCGCCTCGGCCAGGTCGACCAGCTCGCGCAGCTCGACCTCGCTGGAGAACGGGCCTTCGCGAAAGCCTCGGCCGGGGGTGAGCGCATTGCCGAGCAGAATGAGCAGGTTGGTCACCGGGCCGAAGATGGCCCGCAGCGCCCGCGTCAATCCGGCGGTGCGCAGCGCGACCCCATAGGCGTGCTGGCGCCCGATGGTGCGCGGCCCGACGCCGACAAGAACGAAACTGACGACCGTCATCACGAAGCCGGCGACCAGCACCGACCGCCAGCCGACCCCCCACAGTTGGACCAACACGGTGGTGATCAGGACCGCTGCGAAGAGCTCGCACAGGACTCGCAACAGCAACAGCAGCGAGACGTGCCGGGCACGGTCGTCGAGGACTCGCTCCAGGACCTCGGCCCGGGGAGTCCCGTCTCGTCGCAGTTCGGACACTCGGGCCTGGGAGACGTGCCCGATGGCAGCGTCGACAGCGGCGAACAGGCCGGCCAGCGGGACCAACATGGCGGCGATGACGAGCAGCGTCAGCTGCGTTGATGTCATGAGCGGGTGCCCGCGGGAGGAACAGTCATGAGCCGGCGTTCTCGGTGCGGTGCTTGCGCCAGGCGTCGAGCAGGCGCCGCTGGACGGCGAACATCTCGCGCTCCTCGTCGGTGTCGCCATGGTCGTAACCCAGCAGATGCAGTACGCCGTGGGTCGTGAGCAGGTGCAACTCGGCATCGAAGCTGTGCCCGGCAGCCGAGGCCTGCTTGATCGCCACCGCGGGGCAGAGCACGACATCACCCAGCAGAGAGGGGCTGGGATCGGACTCGTCAGGACGGCGGGCGGTGTCCAGCTCGTCCATGGGAAAGGCCAGCACGTCGGTGGGACCCGAGGAGTCCATCCATTTCTCGTTCAGGCTGGCCATGTAATCGACGTCGATCAGGAGCACCGACAGTTCCGCCAGCGGATTGACGTCGAGTTCACAGAGCAGGAAGCGGCACAAGCCGGCGAGGGACACCTCGTCGATCGGGATGTCGGACTCGTTGGCGATGTCCACGGACACGATGGCGTCGAGTCCGCTATCGGCGAGGCGGGGCGGCGCCGCGACGCACAGCGGAATCCGGACGCTCGGCGTCGGTACGCCGAGTGGCACGTGGACCGGGTCCGGCCGAACGAACTTCCACAGGCGGAGCCCGATGCTCGCCCTGGCTGGGGTACGACAGCCCGGTCAGTGGACCGTCGGTCTGGTCGGCATTCTCGGCGTCGAAGCGGGCGTAGGCATCGACGATGTGGCCGACCAGCCGATGCCGCACCACGTCGACACTGCTCAGGTGAGTGAACGCGACGTCGTCGACGCCGTCCAGGATCGACTGCACGACTCGCAGCCCACTGCGCTGCCCGCCGGGGAGGTCGACCTGGGTCACGTCACCGGTGACGACCATCTTCGAACCGAATCCGAGCCGGGTGAGGAACATCTTCATCTGCTCAGGCGTGGTGTTCTGGGCCTCGTCCAGCACGATGAATGCGTCGTTGAGGGAACGGCCGCGCATGTAGGCCAGTGGAGCGACTTCGATCGTCCCGGCCTGGGTCAACCGGGGAATCGAGTCGGGGTCGATCATGTCGTGCAGCGCGTCGTACAGCGGCCGGAGGTACGGGTCGATCTTGTCGTAGAGCGTGCCTGGGAGATATCCGAGCCGCTCGCCTGCCTCGACGGCGGGCCGCGTCAGGATGATCCGGTTCACCTGTTTTGCCTGGAGGGCCTGGACCGCTTTGGCCATGGCCAAGTAGGTCTTTCCGGTGCCCGCGGGGCCGATCCCGAAAACGATCGTGTGCTCGTCGATGGCATCGACGTACCGCTTCTGGTTCAGCGTCTTGGGCCTGATCGTGCGTCCCCGGCGGGACAGGATGTTCAAGCTGAGGACGTCGGCCGGACGCTCGGTCGCGCCGTTGCGGAGCATGTGCAACGCCTGGGAGACCGCGTCCGGGCGGAGGTGTCCTCCCTGGCCGACGAGCGCGATCAACTCGTCGAAAACGCGTACCGCGAAGGCGTTGTCTGCCGGGGCCCCGGAGATGATGATTTCGTTACCACGGACCAGGACATGGGCGCGCAGTTCGCGCTCGACCAGACGGAGGATCTCATCGCCGGAGCCCAGCAGGCTGACCATCGGCACCGACGGCGGGACCACGATCGTGGTCGCCGAGACCGCCATCGAGGGCAGCGGCGGGCCATCGAGTGTCGCGGTCGTTTTCGGCGGAGAGGCCGCGGAGGGCGGGTTGGTCTGACTCTCGGGACTGTGCGGGACGGTCGGCAACGGTGCTGCGGCCCTGCTTCCATGCCTGGGGACAGATCGGACGACGTGAAGTTTACCCGGACGCCCGACGTAGTCTGCTCGATTTCGGTGTTGCACCCCTGATCAGCCGGGCGGCCAGCCCATCGCGCGGCCACCGAGAACGTGGACATGCACGTGGAAGACGCTCTGGTGGGCGTCGGCACCAGTGTTGATCACCAGCCGGTATCCGCTGTCCGAAACGCCCTCGGATACCGCCACATCGCGAGCCGCCGCAATCACCTCGGCAAGCACCGTCGGGTCAGTCTGGACGAGCGCACCAGCCGTGGGCTGGTGCTGTTTCGGGATCACCAGGACATGCACCGGGGCTTGGGGCTGCAGATCCCGGAAAGCCAGCGTGGCTGCGGTCTCGTGGACGACATCGGCAGGGATGTCTCCGGCGACGATCTTGCAGAACAGACAGTCAGGTTCAGTCATGACGCCACCGTAGGGCTGTGGCATCACGCAGGTCAGCGGCCGTTGAACGCATCCCGTACCCGGGAGAAGATCCCGCCGCCTCCGGCCCGGGTCGAGACGGGCCGTTCCTCGTCACGCAGTGCTGCCAGTTTGCGCATTATCTCTTCCTGCTCCGGATCGAGCCGGGTGGGGGTGAGCACCTCGACGTGGACATACAGGTGTCCACGGCCGGTCGCCCGGAGTTTCGGCACCCCGGCTGCGCGCAGGGTCAGCACCGAGCCCGACTGGGTGCCGGGCCGGATCTCGATCTCCTGTTCGCCGTCCAATGTGGTCAGCGACAGGGTGGTCCCCAGAGCCGCTGCCGTCATGGGCAGGCTGACCCGGCAATGCAGATCGGAGCCTTCGCGGGTGAAGATGTCGTGGTCTCGCTCATGGATCTCTACATAGAGGTCGCCCGCGGGACCGCCGCCGGGGCCGATCTCGCCCTGACCCGACAGGCGGATCCGCATGCCGTCCTCGACGCCGGCCGGCACCTTGACCGAAAGGCTTCGCCGGGATCGGACCCGCCCGTCGCCGCCGCACTGGGGGCATGGCTCGGGGATGACCTGGCCGATCCCGCCACAGGCCGGGCAGGCCCGCTTGGTGATCACCTGGCCAAGGAATGATCGCTGGACGCTTTGCACCTCACCGGCGCCGTGACAGGTCGTGCACGTCTGTGGGTGAGTCCCCGGTGCCGTTCCGGCGCCGGTACAGGCCGTACACAGCACCGCGGTGTCGACCATCAGTTCCTTGGTGGCACCGCACGCGGTCTCCGCCAGGTCGAGGTCGAGCCGGATCAGCGCGTCGGCACCCGGGCGGGCCCGGCTCCGCGGGCCACGGCCGGCGCCGGCCCCGCCGAAGAATGCGTCCATGATGTCGCCGAAACCGCCGAAGCCGGGATACTGCCCCCCACCCGGACCACCGCCGTTGCCCAACGGGTCACCGCCGAGGTCGACGATCTGGCGTTTCTGCGGATCACGCAGCACCTCGTACGCGGTCGCGACCTGCTTGAACCGCTCCTGTGCGATCGGATCGGGATTGACGTCGGGGTGCAGATCGCGGACCAGCTTGCGGTAGGCCCGCTTGATCTCCTCGTTGCTGGCGTCCGGGCGAACGCCCAGGGCGCCGTAGTAGTCGGTTGGCACCGGTCAGCCCCCGCTCACGAGACGGCCGACGTAGCGTGCCACGGCTCGTACGGCGGCGATGTTGCTCGGGTAGTCCATCCGCTTGGGGCCGAGCACGCCCAGGCCGCCCAGCTGCTGGGTGCCATCACCGTACCCGGCCGAGACGACCGCCGCCGATGACAGACCCGCATGCTGATTCTCCTCGCCGATCCGGACCAGCACCG
>JACCTM010000448.1 GCA_013812385.1 Geodermatophilaceae bacterium
GGCCCGACCGTTCGCGGCGACCAGCCGGATGTATCTCGCCGAGGTATTGCAGGCCCGCGGCGGACCGCAGAATCTTGCCGCCGCGGCCCGTGAGGCACGGACGGCGCTGGCCGCGATGCGCGCGCTGCACATGCAAGGCCGCGCGGCGACGTGTGCACAACTTGTGACCGCGCTGCACTCCGATCTGGCCAAGGGAACCGTTGTGACGCCGCGAGAACGCGAGATCGTCGTACTCGTCGCAGACGGCCTGTCCAATCGGCAGATCGCCCAGCAGCTGTTCGTCTCGGAACGAACCGTGGAGACGCATGTCAGTCATGTGTTGACCAAACTCGGGGCCAGCAAGCGCGTAGACATCGCTACCTGGGCCGTTGCCGGCGGCCTGTCAACCGCGAGCGGCCAGACATGATTGGGCGGCACACTGACCGCATGGACAACCAGCGTACCGGCGAAGTCCTGCTGACCACCCCTCGATTGTTCCTTCGGAGCTGGCGAAGCGACGATCTGCCGGCCTTTGCCGAGCTCAACGCCGATCCGGAGGTTATGCGTTACCTCGGGCACGTCCTCACCGGCGCGCAGTCCGAGGAACTGGCCAGTGACATTCAGGACCTGTTCTTGCGGCGGGGAATCGGGATGCTGCCCGTTGAGCGCCGTGCCGACGGCGCGTTCCTGGGAATCTGCGGGGTCAGCTACACGCCGTGGTACCCCGACGAGGAGATCGGCTGGCGCTTCTGCCACGAATACTGGGGGCACGGGTACGCCACCGAGTCGGCGGCCGCCTGGATGGCGTGGACTTTCGCCCGACCGGACGTGTCGCGGCTCATCTCGGTCACCGACGTACCGAATGCTCGCAGCATCGCGGTGATGAAGCGCCTCGGAATGACTTTCGACCACGAGGCCGAACTCGAAGAAGACGGCGAGCACTTCCGCGCGGTGGTTCATTCGATCACTGCCCAGCAATGGCGCGACCGGCAGACTTAGTTCCGGTCGTCGGTCAGGCCGCGCCGAAGGTCCCCGACGGCAGGCCGGGCGTCGCCGTCCTCCTCGATGCGGGCGGAGGACTCCAACTGCCACGGCACGTTCGTCACCATCACGCCCGGCTGGAACAACAACCTGCCCTTGAGCCGCAAGGCACTCTGGTTGTGCAACAACTGTTCCCACCAGTGGCCCACGACGTACTCGGGGATGAAGACGACGACTAGGTCACGGGGCCCGCTGCGCCGGATGTCTCGTACGTAATCCAGCACCGGGCGGGTGATCTCACGGTAAGGCGACTCGATCACCGTCAACGAGACGGGAATCTTCAGCCGGTCCCATTCGGCTTGCAGCCCACGGGTTTCCTCGTCGTCTACGTTCACCGTCAACGCGGTCAGGGAGTCTGGCCGGGTCGCGCGGGCGAAGTTCAAAGCGCGCAGAGTGGGCTTGTGCAGCTTGGACACCAGGACTACCGCGTTCACCCGGCTGGGCAACGTGGTGACATCTTCATCCGGGGTCAGCTGCTCGGACACCCGGCCGTAGTGCCGCTGGATGCTGCGCATGATCCAGAAGA
Organism: Geodermatophilaceae bacterium; assembly: GCA_013812385.1. Classification (GTDB taxonomy): domain Bacteria; phylum Actinomycetota; class Actinomycetes; order Mycobacteriales; family Geodermatophilaceae; genus JACCQS01. The sequence continues at coordinate 1,547 of JACCTM010000448.1, forward strand.
TGATCGGCATCGCGATCAGCACGATGTAGGCACCGCGGGTGAACTTCGTGACGACCACGATCACCAGGACGAGCGTGGTCAGCGACCCGCCGACCGCGTTGATCACCCGAGATCTCTGCATCCGGCGCCGTATCTGAGGATCTCGCTCGGTCTTCAGCAGCCGGTTCCAATGCCGGACCATTCCCGTCTGGCCGATACTGAATGCGGTGAAAACTCCGATGATGTAGAGCTGGATCAGCTTGGTGACCTCGGCATCAAAAGCCCAGATGAGCACCGCCGCGAAGGCCGCCAGCAGCAGGATGCCGTTGCTGTAGACGAGTTTGTCGCCGCGCGTGTGCAACTGCCGGGGCAGGAAGCTGTCCTGGGCAAGGATCGAGCCCAGTAACGGGAAGCCGTTGAAGGCGGTGTTGGCCGCGAGGATGAGGATCAGGGCGGTTGCCGCCTGCAGGTAGAAGAACCCGATCGATTCGTCGCCGCCGAACACCGCCGCCGCGACCTGGGCGATCACCGTCCGCTGTGGATCGGTCTCGCAGTCGCCGGCGAAACCGACCAGGTCACAGGTGAACTCGGTGTATCTCACCTGTGAGATCAATGCTAGAGCGGTGATCCCGGCGAACATCGAAGCCGCCAATCCGCCCATCAGCAACAGCGTGGTGGCCGCGTTGCGGCTCTTCGGCGGCTTGAACGCCGGGACGCCGTTGGCGATCGCCTCCACACCGGTCAGGGCCGTACACCCCGAGGAGAAGGCGCGCAGCGCGAAGAAGAGCAGGGCAATGCCGGTTAGTCCGACATAGCCCTCCTCCGGCTCGATCTGGTAGCCCGCACTCTCGGCCACGGGTACATCCCCGAGCAGCGTCCGGCCGAGTCCGAGCGCGATCATCGTGAAGACGCCAAGCACGAACAGGTAGGTCGGTACGGCGAAGGTCCGCCCGGATTCGCGTACCCCGCGGAGGTTCATCGCCGCGAGCAGGGCAACCAGGCCCACGGCCATCGCAACGCGGTACTCGTTGAGTCCGGTGAAAGCCGAGATGATGTTGTCCACCCCCGCCGAGATCGAGACCGCGACGGTGAGCACGTAGTCGACCAGGAGCGCACTGGCCACGACCAGCGCCGCGAACTGGCCGTGATTGTTCGCCGCCACCTCGTAGTCGCCCCCACCGGACGGGTAGGCGTGCACCACCTGGCGGTACGAGGCGACCACCGTGACCAGCAGGATGACCACGCCGAGCGCCAGCCAGGGAGCAAGGGTCAGCATCGCCGTACCCGCAAGGGTCAACACGATGAGGATCTCTTG
>JACCTM010000451.1 GCA_013812385.1 Geodermatophilaceae bacterium
TACTGATCGGTGCGTACGGACTGACCGGTGCGTACGACCGAATGCAGGCCAAGTACCGTAGGCAATCATGGGCTCCTCTCGAAAACGAAGCCGCCGGGGCAGGTCTTCGGAATCGTTGTTCACGTTCAGCAATGTGCTGCTCGTGCTGGCGACACTCGGCGTGGTCGGTCTAGTCACCTATCTGGTGCTCTACCCTCCCGGCGTCATGGACCCGGCCAGCCAGGAGTCGGCGATCCCGGTCGCGGTGACCTCGGAGACTCCGGTGCCCACGCCGGCGCCGCCACCGCCACCGCCGGTGCTTCTCACGCTCGAGTCTGGGTGCGGAGCCGTGAATCCGTTGCTCGCCGACGCCGACGAGGTGGCCACCCTGGCGACCAACGACATCGAGGCGTTGGACTCCGAGATGATCAACAACGTGACCCGCGAGCTGCAGATGCTCAGCGACATCTCCCCACAGGAACTCAACGACCTCATCGACCCGCTCACTCAGGTGCTGGTCGACCTCAACAACGCTCTGCTGGCGGGCGACGAGACGCCCGAGCTCGACTCCGTGGGTGCCCTCGCCACGACGGACGAGATCCGCGCCCTGTGCGAACAAGAGGAGTAGGGCAGAGCGCCTAGCGTCAGTGCTGTGGCCACCAGCCAGCGCAAGGGTCCGGCCGTGGAACTGGAGGTCGGACACCGTACGGTCCGTATCTCGAACCCGGACCGGATCTATTTCCCCGCGCGTGGCGAAACCAAGCTGGACCTCGTCCAGTACTACCTGAGCGTGGGTGACGGGATCGTCCGAGCACTGCGCGAGCGGCCGTGCATGATGCACCGCTTTCCCGAGGGGGTATCGGGGGAGAAGGTGCACCAGAAGCGGGTGCCACACGGTGCACCTCCGTGGCTCGAGACGGTGCGAGTGGACTTCCCGCGCTACGGCCGCCATGCCAACGAACTGTGCGTCACCGAGTTGGCCAGCATCATCTGGGCCGTACAGATGTCCACAGTGGAGTTCCATCCTTGGAACTCGCGCCGCGCCGACACCGAGGTCCCTGACGAGTGGCGGATCGACCTCGATCCCATGCCGGACTGCGGGTTCGACCGGGTACGCCGGGTCGCCCATGTCGCTCACGAGGTGCTCGACGAACTCGGAGCAATCGGGTGGCCCAAGACCTCCGGCGGCAAGGGAATGCACATCTACGTACGAATCGAGCCACGCTGGGGCTTCACCGACGTACGCCGTGCGGCCCTGGCTTTCGCTCGTGAGGTCGAGCGTCGGGCTCCGGACGACGTAACGACGACATGGTGGCGCAAGGACCGTGATCCGGCGCTGCTGTTCGTCGACTACAACCAGAACGCGCGCGACCACACGATTGCCAGCGCGTACTCCGTACGAGGCAATCCTGAAGCGACGGTCTCGACGCCGATCACCTGGGACGAGCTCGACTCGGCCGGTCCGGGGGATTTCACGATTGCCACCGTGCCTGAGCGCTTCCGTCGATTAGGCGATCTGCACGAGGGGATCGACGAAGCGGCCTACTCCTTGGAGACGCTGCTGGAGTGGGCCGACCGGGATGACCGAGAAGGTGCCGAGGACCCCGGCGTACCCGATTCCCCGCCCGGGGACGTCAGCTGATGGCATGGGAGGAATTGGACGGTTGGCTGCAGTCACGAGCCGATGCCGACGAGTTCTCCGGCGCCGTGCTCGTCCGGCAAAGGGACACCATCCCGTTCTCCGGCGCCTACGGGCCGGCAAGCCGTCGCTGGCCGGTTCCGAATACGATGAACACCTGGTTCGATACCGCCTCGATCACCAGGTTGTGCACTGCCGTTGCTGCGCTTCAGTTGGTCGGCGCGGGACGGCTCGCGCTGGATTCGCCGATCACCATGTCGCCGAAGGATGGGATCCGGTGCTCGACGACATTCGGGTCCGTACGGGTTGGAAGCAGAACATCTTCAGCTATCCGCCGATCGGTTCACCCGACGGCGGGGCGCACGCAACCGTTGGGGATCTGGTGACCCTCGCCCAGGCCGTACGAGCCGGCCGGCTTCTGACGCCCGAACTCACCGAGCTGTTCCTCACACCACAGGTGCTCCATCACGCGGGCGACGGCTGGGCTGTTTGGTACGGCTTCGGGCTCGAGTTCGTTCGTGATCGCGGCGGCGTGGTGCGGAACTGCTACAAGGACGGCATCAACGCCGGAGCCAGCGGGATCCTGCGGTACTACCCGGATGTGCAGCTGGACGTGGTCGTCCTGTCCAACAGTTCGGTCGGTGCGCCGGACGTCATCGACGAGATCCATCGCCTCGTCCAGACCCAGCATCCCGTGGTAGGCGTCTCCGGTTCTAGGCCCGCGGTTGCCTAGTCGCTTCGGGCGATCTCACGCGAAGGTGGTTTTCTCCCGGTCGAGGAACGCCGAAGGCGGCTTACCGCAGCAAGCATCGAAATGGCGCCGTGGCATGGGACCGGACGCTATTCGCTCGCGCAGATCGCCGACATGAACAAGACGTCGATGTGGTCCGACCAGCCAGCGGAGGGCATGATCGTACGACCGCAGCGCCCCTCAAGCGTCCGGGTGGCGAAGCTTGTGCGCCAGGGATTCAAGCAGCGCACGGACCAATCGTGGAAGGGCGCACCCATGCGCAACGAGCTGATGTCTCTGCACCGTTGAGTGCTCGGCGAGGCATCGGATGTGGGCAGACACCGTGGAAGCCCGGGCGTTCTGGGCCTCTGCCGGCGGTGTAGGCAGCGACCAGGCTCAACCGTTGGCGAAGGACGAGCCGGTCTCCAAGAGGGTCTTGAGGTCGCTGAGCACCCAGGCGTGCCCCCCGCCCGCGCCGTACTCTTCCTGCGACCCGCCGACGATCGAGGCGAGCTTGGGCGCACCCTCGAGCTCATGCGTGAGCGTCAGCGAGCAGTACCCGTCCAGCTGCTTGATCTCGTGAGTGATCCGGGTGAATGGCTCGCCGGCCATCTCCGGGTCCATCAGCATCCGGAACGTAGTGACCAGCTTGTGCGGAGGGTCGGCTTCGAGCACTTCACCGTCCACGATCACGTCCGGGAGTTCGTACCCCTGAGCGGCCGAGGCCGCCTTGAAGTCGTCGTTGGCCCGAACGGTGTAGGCGCCGCCCGGTCGCAGGTCATAGTCGGCGAAGCCGGTGTAGCCGTACCGGTTGGTCCACTCGGGCTGCGTGATCGCATCCCAGATCGCCTGAGCACCGGTCTTGATGTAGACCCGGTACACCTGCGTTGTCGTGGTGGCCTGTTCGGTCATGCTGGTCATGATTGCTCCTCAAGTAGGGCTTTCAGGTCGGCGAGCGCAGACACCTGACGCTCGTTGTACTTGTCGATCCACCGGTTGTGGATCAGCCGGATCGGGACCGGATTCAGGAAATGCAACTTCTCCCGGCCCGACCGGCGAGTGACGACGAGGCCCGCGTCTTCCAGCACCCGCAGGTGCTTCATGACACCGAACCGGGTCATTTCCAGCTCCGATTCGAGCTCGGTGAGCGTGCGGCCGTCACGCGCGAAGAGCCGGTCGAGCAGGAACCGACGGGTCGGATCCGCGAGTGCTTTGAAGACGCGGTCGTCGTCATCGGTCACGCGGCGACCATAGGTGACCAAAAGGTCACATGTCAACGCCGCAATCATCCGGGTAGTCG
>JACCTM010000300.1 GCA_013812385.1 Geodermatophilaceae bacterium
CGGCCGGTCGTCCGGTCCCAGACGATGGTGGTTTCGCGCTGGTTGGTGATGCCCAGCGCGGCGAGGTCGGAGCTGGTGAGGTTCGCCTTGCGAAGAGCGGTCTGGATGACGGCGGAAGTGCGCTCCCAGATCTCGGTCGGGTTGTGCTCGACCCAGCCGGCCCGCGGCAGGATCTGCTCGTGCTCGAGCTGGTGCCGGCCCACCACGTTGCCGTCGTGGTCGAAGATCATGAACCGGGTGCTGGTCGTCCCTTGGTCAACCGCACCCACGAAATCGCTCATTGCCGGTGCCCTTCCTGGTCAACTCCGATCATCGCTGGCCGTGGATCGCAGACCAGCTCAGCATCCAACTGCCCGCCCAGTCGGCGGCTGGTTCGAGGACGAGCAGGTCGGTGCCGGTGGCCAGCGCGTTCGGCGGGCAGGTCATCGGCTCGACCGCGAGGCTGCGGCGACGCTGACCCTCGGGGAGGGTGTCGCCGGAGTAGACCTGCAGCCACGGCCACTGCTCGTCCACGCTGAGGGTCAACTCTCCGGCCGATCCACGCAGCCGCAACCGCGCCCAGCCGTCCTCGCCCCGGATCAGATCGGTCAGCGGGATGTCCAGAGCCCGGTCACCGATGCGTCCGATCGCGCCGTCAAAGGGGGTCCGGCGGCCGGTGGGCAGTCCGTCCACGACATCGGCTGCGGTACGCGCGGGGATGCTCAGTTCCGCCGCCCCGATATCCCCGTCCGAGGCGGCGCCGACGTACAAGTAGGGATGCATGCCGACGCCGACCGGTGCCGGCTGGTCTCCGACGTTGCGAACCCGAACGGTGACCGCGAGCTGATCCGGGGTGAGCGTGTAGTCGACCGCCACGGCCAGCCGGAACGGGTAACCTGGCCGGGCTTCGAGCACAGTCCCGACGGCCACCGTGCCGTCGCCACTGGCCAGCTCGGACCAGCGCTGCCAGGACAACAGGCCGTGATTGGCTGTAGGGACGTCTGGCGCCGCGACGTCTACTTGCAGCTTCGAACCCTGCCAGACATAGCGGCCGTCACGGAGGCGATTCGGCCATGGCACCAGGACTCCGCCGCGCCGGCCGGAAGGGATCGTGCCCGCCGGATAGCCGTCAAGGACGTCCCACTCTCCGACGACCAAGCGGCGCAGGTTGCCGCCGCGCAGGTCGACGGCCAGGCGCGCCGGGCCGCAGGAGACCTCGACCTCGCGAGGCTCCGTGGAAGGCCAGGGCGCCCCTCGGCCGGGTGCGAGCTGGTGCGCGCTGTCGGCAGAGGGGGAGTCCGTCGTCTCGGACCGGTCAGTCATGGCCGGGTTGAGCCGAGTCGACCGTGTCGAGCCGGCTTCCCGGCGACAAGGTGAGCTGAAATCTCGCCACCGTCAGCAGCGCACTCAGGGCCAGCACCGTCGCGACCAAGAAGGCCTGATTGGCACCGAATGACTCCACCAGCAGACCTGAGGATCCTGCCCCGACGGCCACCCCAAGCCCCACGGCGGTGCCGACCCAGGTGAAGCCTTCGGTGACGATCGCCTTGGGCACCAACACCTCCACCAGGGTGAAGGAGGTGATCAGGCAGGGTGAGATCGCGAAGCCGAACACGGCCACCGCGACAGCCATGAGCATGATGTCGCCGATCAGCACAAGCGGAATGCTCAGCAGGGTCAAACAGACCAGCACGTTGATCAACCGGCGATGCAGGGGAATCTGGAAGTGCAGTGTCCCCCACAGGATTCCGGAGGCCATCGAGCCCACCGCCAAGGCCGCGATGAGTATGCCGGACAGCGAATAGGCCCCGACTTCGTCGGAGAAGGCGACCAGGCTGACCTGCAGGTCTCCCAAGATCCCGCCGATCACGAAGCCGACGACGCACAGCACCCGCAGTCCGGGAATCCGCATCGCCGACGGGCCACGGCCCAGATGCGCTCCACCCGGAGGCGGTTCGGTCTTGCGCTGTGCGGCGAACAGCAGCCCACCTCCGGTGGCGAGCACGAAGGCCGTCACCAGCCCGGACGTGGTGTGACCGGTCGTGGACAGAAAGGTGACCAGCACCGGGCCGACAATGAAGGTGAATTCGTCGACGACCGACTCGAACGCCAGGGCCGTGGGCAGTCGAGGCGATCCCTTGAGCAAGAAGGTCCACCTGGTACGCAACATGCTGGACACCGGCGGGATGCACGCCCCCGCGACACCCGCGGCGGCGAACATGATCCATCTCGACTGGTCCTCGCGGACCGCCCACAGGAACGCCGTCCCGGCGACGACGAACACAGCGAGAATCGGCAGCAGCACACGGCGTTGTCCGTACGCGTCTGCCGCACGGCCGATCAGCGGTCCGAACAGCGAGGTGGTCACCGCGCCGGTCGCCGCAACCGCGCCGCCCAATGCGTACGAGCCGGTGTAGTCCTCGACCACGAGCAGGCTGCCCAGGCCCACCATGGACAGCGGCAACCGCCCGAGAAAGCCGACCGCCACCATCGGCAGCGCGTGCGGGGTCCGCAGCAGTTCCTTGTACGGCCCGAGCACCGCCGCCCCTTTCCGCTCCGACTCAACCGGCACACGCTAACCGACTTGGGCCACCAGGACCGCAATGATGGGCAGTACCGGGCTCGTGCGATGCGCACGGTCAATATCGCGCAGGGCTACAAACGAGGTAGTGGACATGGGCATCGTGATTTATTCGATGGGCGTCTCGCTGGACGGCTTCATGGAATCGCCTGGACGCGAGATCGGCTGGAGTGCTCCGGACGACGAGGTGCATCGGTTCGCCAACGAACAGGCCGCTGCGACCAGCGGATCGGTGTACGGGCGGCATCTTTACGAGGTGATGGCCGGCTACTGGCCCTCAGTGCCCGACAATCCGGACGCCCCCGCGGTGGAGCGGGAGTTCGCGGCCACCTGGTTGACCACGCCGAGGCTGGTGTTTTCGCGCACGCTTTCCTCGGTGGACTGGAACAGCCGACTCGCGACCGAGGACATCACAACCGAGGTTCGCCGATTCCAGGAAGAGACGGGGGGAGACCTGGACTGCGGCGGCGCAGGCCTCGCAGCCCAACTGATCCGGCTCGGTCTGGTCGACGAGTTCCGGCTGCTGGTCTACCCGGTGGTGCTCGGCGCCGGGCGACCGTTCTTCCCGCTGCTCGACGCCGCGATCAAGGTCGAGCAGGTCGAGACACGCCGGTTCGACGACTCCGGGGTGGTCTACCTGCGCTACCGCAAGGTCGCGTAGGTCACGCGTTGAGGCGGCGCTTGAGGGTCTCGAGTTCGTCGCGCATGGTGCTGGGCAGGGTGTCGCCGATCTTGTCGAACCACTCCGAGATCTGCGGGATCTCCGCGCGCCACTCCTCGGCGTCCACGGCGAGCACCGCCGCGATCTGCTCGTCGGTCATGTCCAGGCCATCGGTGTCCAGGGACTCCGCCGTGGGCACATGGCCGACCGGGGTCTCGACGGCGGCCGCACTGCCTTCCAGCCGCTCTATGACCCACTTGAGGACGCGGGAGTTCTCGCCGAAACCCGGCCACAGGAAGTCGCCGTCGTCATCGACGCGGAACCAGTTGACGTAGAAGATCTTGGGCAGCTTGGTCGCGTCCGCGCTCTTGCCGGTCTGCACCCAGTGGTCGAAGTAGTCCCCGGCGTTGTAGCCGATGAACGGCAGCATCGCGAACGGGTCACGCCGTACGACGCCGACCGTGCCGGTCGCCGCAGCCGTCGTCTCGGAGGACAGCGTGGCGCCCATGAACACGCCG
>JACCTM010000460.1 GCA_013812385.1 Geodermatophilaceae bacterium
TCCTCCGAAGCACGCTGGGCATGACATGGGGCCTCCCATGACCGGGTTGGGTGAATCCGTGCCAAGAAACTGAGCATGACGGGCATAGCCGAGATGTTCTGGCGTGACGGGGTTCAGCCGAGGGTGATCAGCACGACTGCGCCCCCGGCCAGCGCAAGCCCCAGTCCTTGCCGGCGGGAGATTCGCTCGTCCAGAACCAGGCGGGCGAGCACGATCGTGCCGGCCGGATACAGCGAGGTGAGCACCGCTGCAATCGTCAATAAACCCGTCGTCGTAGAGGCATAGAACAGCACGGTTGCCGCCGATCCGAGCACGCCGGTGGCCACAGCGAGCGGCCACCAGGGTCCGGTGCCCGCACCCGGACCCGCGGGAGTGGTCCGCAACTGCCCCGATCGATAGGCGCGCATGGCCACCGCGCCGACCAGCAAAAAGGCGAGGGCCTGCCCGGCGGCCAGCGGCCACAATCCGGCGCTGTCGCCGGCCCGGTCGAGGGCGAGGAACAGCAGGCCGAAGCCGAATCCGGCCAGCACACCATCGATCAGGCCCGACGGCCGCCCGTCCTCGTCGGAGTGGCCCCCGCCGCCGGAGATCAACCAGACCGCAGGGAGCGCTAGAAGCAGCCCGACGATGGCTATCGGCGTCGGACGCTCGCCCAGCACGACGGCCAGGACGGCAGGCAGGGCTGCGGCAAGCACCCCGGAGGTCGGTGCGACAACCGCCACCCGGGCGCGCGCCAGGCCCCGATAGAGAAACAGCGTCCCCATCCCGGATCCCACTCCGGATGCAAGACCCCACAGCAAGGGTCCGGCAGACGGCGCGCTGCTGCCGATCAATGGGGCGGCCACAACGGCGATCAGCAGTGCCACACCGGCACCGACCGCGGTCACCACGGCGAAATGTGCCCTAGTGGAGGCCCGGCCGCCGATGAAGTCCGAGGCGCCGTACGCGAGAGCCGCTCCGAGGGCCAGCAGGATGGCGGTCACCTCACTAGGCAACCAGGCCTGCCCTGTGGCGATTCCACAAGGGTGCGCACCCGCGGAACCAGGTGACGCCAATCCCGGGACGTTATGCGCACAGCGTCCCAGAAATCGGGCCGAAATCCGGACGTTATGCGCATAACGTCCGGGAGAAGTGGGGCGAGGGCCGACCTCTAGGAGGGGACGTCCCAGGTGTGTACGGGCTCGTTGGAGTGCATTCCCTCGCAGTAGATTCGCAACATCTGCTGCAGTGCCTTCGGTCGGCTCAGACCTCGTGTCTCCAAAGCCCGTACGGTTTCGGTCTGCCAGAGCGCACCGTTTCGCCCGGTCTTGGCGCGGGCCTCGATGATGCCGAGATAGCGGTCGCGTACCTCCGCGGCAACACCCCAACGTTCCAAGCCCTCATGGGCCATCGGCAACAGCTTGCGCAGCACCAGTTCATCCGGCGTCACCTCGCCCATGCCGGGCCAGTAGATCCGTCCCTCCATGCCGAACCGTGCGCATTCGATGAAATTCTCGTGGGCGGTGGCGAAGGTCATTTTCGTCCACACTGGACGGTCCTCTTCGGACAACACCCGCAGCGCACCGTAATAGAACGCCGAGTTGGCCATGATGTCGACGACAGTGGGACCGGCGGGCAGGACCCGGTTCTCCACCCGCAGATGCGGGGTGCCGTCTACGATGTCGTAGATCGGGCGGTTCCAGCGGTAGATGGTCCCGTTGTGCAGCCGGAGTTCCTGCAACCGCGGCGCGCGGCCGGCCTCGAGCTCGCCGAGCGGATCCTCGTCGGTGATCTCGGGAAGCAGCGACGGGAAGTAGCGGACGTTTTCCTCGAAGAGGTCGAAGATCGAGGTGATCCACCGCTCGCCGAAGAACACTCGCGGGCGTACCCCCTGGTTCTTGAGTTCCTCCGGCCGGGTGTCGGTGGCCTGGGTGAACAGCTCGACGCGGGTCTCCGACCACAACTGATGGCCGAAGAAGTACGGCGAGTTCGCACCCATCGCCAGCTGTGGGCCGAGCAGCAGCTGAGCGGCGTTCCAGTTCGCGGCGAAGTCATGCGGA
>JACCTM010000302.1 GCA_013812385.1 Geodermatophilaceae bacterium
CCCCACTGGCCGTGGGATCGGCCGACTCCTCGGGGGCCACCGGAGTCACCGGCTCAGGGCCGGCGACGACCGGACGGAACAGCAGTTCCGCGGTCGTACCCAGCGAGCGCGCCTGCTCCCCCTCGTCTCCCGGGACCGAGATGACGATGTTGGAATCGCCCTCGGTGACGACTTCGGCCTCGGCCACACCGAGACCGTTGACCCGTCGCTCGATGATCTGCCGAGCCGTCTCGAGCTCCTCGGCGCTGGGCGCGCTGCCGTCTCGGGTCTCGGCGGTGAGCGTCACCGTCGTACCGCCGCGGAGATCGAGTCCTAGTCGGGGGGTCGGTGAGTCCCCGGTGAAGAACACCAGGGCGTAGAGCGCCGCGATGATCAGAGCAAGGGCGACGAAGTACCCCCGGATCTGCGTCTGCGCACGTGCCACTGCTGGATATCCCTTCTTGGGGTCTGCTCAGTCCCTCTGCCGCGTCGCGGCGACCGGCCTAGGGGCGGGTTCGCGTGGCATTGAGCTGACCGACGTGTTGTGCGGCAGGCCTAGGCCGGCGGGTCGTCGTGGGCCAGCGGCCTGGCCGGCCGCGCTGCCTTGGTGTCCGCACTGCCGCTGTCGCTCTTGGTGTCGATGTTGGTGTCGATGTCGGCGGCGTCGTCGTCGTCGACGAACGTGCTCTCGGTGCCACGCACCTCCAAGACCGCGGCTCTGGCAAAGGTGGCGACTACCCCGGGGGAGATCTCCACATCCAGGGTGGCGTCATCGAGGCCGGCGACATCGCCGTGCAGACCGCAGGTCAGCATGATCGGAGTACCCACGCGCAGGGCTGTCTGCAACTCCGCCTGCCGGGCCTGGATCTTCTTGCGCTGGCGGGTCTGCATGTAGATGATCACGCCGAACAGCGCGAGGAAGGGAAGGAACAGCACTAGATCGCCCACAGGGTCTTCGTCGCCTCTTTCTCACTTTTGGATCTGGTTGGCTTGGGTTTGGTGTGTGGCCGCAGCACGGCAACAGACCCGCTGCATTCTAGGCGTCGAACAGTGATGGTGCCGCAGAAGGGGGCGCAAGTCCCGTCCCGGTGGCCCCAGCGGTGCCCCTGGGCGGGGTGATCCCGAGGTGTTCCCATGCGGTGCGGGTCGCCACCCGCCCGCGCGGCGTACGGATCAGCAGTCCGGCGCGTACGAGGAAGGGTTCGCAGACCTCTTCGACGGTCTGCGCCTCTTCCCCGACTGCGACGGCCAGCGTGGCGATGCCCACCGGGCCGCCGTCGAAGCGCTGTACGAGGGCACGCAGCACCGCCTGGTCGAGCCGGTCCAACCCGAGGCCGTCGACATCGAAGAGGGCCAACCCGTCCTGGGCGATCGCGAGGTCGACGATGCCATCGGCGCGAACCTCGGCGAAGTCCCGGACCCGACGCAACAGTCGATTGGCGATCCGCGGCGTACCGCGCGAGCGGCCGGCGATCTCAACCGCACCGTCTGGCCGCAGGTCCACCCCCAACAGTCGTGCGCTTCGCTGCAGGACGGCCACGAGTTCGGGCGGGTCGTAGAACTCCATGTGCCCGACGAAGCCGAACCGGTCACGCAGCGGCCCGGTCAACAGGCCGGCGCGGGTCGTCGCCCCCACCAGGGTGAACGGCGCAACCTCGAGTGGAATCGCGGTGGCGCCAGGGCCTTTGCCGACCACCACATCGACCCGGAAATCCTCCATCGCCACGTACAGGAGTTCTTCGGCCGGTCGGGCGATGCGGTGGATCTCGTCGATGAAAACGATGTCGCCTGGGCCGAGATTCGTCAGGAGAGCAGCGAGGTCCCCAGCGCGCTCGATCGCCGGCCCACTGGTCACCCTCAGGACCGCCCCGAGTTCGGCGGCGATGATCATCGCCAGACTGGTCTTGCCCAACCCCGGTGGTCCGGACAACAGCACGTGATCCGGGGGCCGGGACCGGCGTCGGGCACTTTCCAGCAGCAGATCGAGCTGACCGCGGACCTTCGGCTGGCCGATGAACTCCTCCAGCCGCCGTGGCCGTAACGAGGTCTCGATGTCACGATCCTCGGCCGCGGCGTACGGCGACACCGGCGCGTCCTGATCGACAGGCCTCGGCTGCTCCCCAGACTCTGGAGTCACAGCGTCATTTCCTCGCTCCACTCGGCTGTTCGCTGCGCTCCTCCACTCCGCCTCGTGCGCTTCGCGCACCGGCCGGTCCGCTCCTCCCTCGCTGGGGCTCGGTCGATGCTCCCGACTTCTCGGCGCAGCTCGTTCCTCGCTGCGATGCTCGCTCACAGACGGTCCAGGCTGGACAGGGCCTGCCGGAGCAGTACTCCGACCTCGACGCTGTGTCCGCGTTCGATCCGCTCCTCGGCGTGGGGTGCCACTGCCTGCACGGCCGCCTCTGCCTCGCGCGGATTCCAGCCGAGCCCGAGCAGGGCCTGCATCAGGGAGCGCCGCCAGGTGGGCTCGCCAGTCGGGGTCGATGACTCCTCCGGCACACTGCTTGACCCGGTGTCCGGCCCGGTCCCCAGC
>JACCTM010000050.1 GCA_013812385.1 Geodermatophilaceae bacterium
GCTTGCACTGTTCTCGGTGCTGTTCACCGATGGGCAGCGGGTCGGGCTTCGCGACTTGGCCGCCGCCTGGCGGCTTGCCTGGTCGGGCATTGCTGCTGGGGATGCCACTGACGTTTCTCGTCACCGCCGGGCTCGGGGTCACACTGGCCGGGCTGCCGTGGCCGGAGGCGTTGCTCGTCGCCGCGGTCCTCGCGCCCACCGATCCGGTGTTTGCGGCCGCGATCGTGGGCCGTGAGGAGGTGCCGGGCCGGCTGCGGCATCTGCTCAACGTTGAGTCCGGGCTCAACGACGGCTTGGCGTTGCCTGTTGTGCTGGTGCTGCTTGCCGTCGTCGGCGGCCCGGACATCGAATTCGACGCGCTCGCCGGAGAGCTCGGGCTCGGTGTGGTGATCGGAGTGGCGGTTCCGATGGTCGCTGTGGGGTTGCTGCGGAGCAGGTTCACCTCGACGACCTCGCCGTACGAGGCGCTCGCCTCGGTTGCGGTCGGGCTGATCGTGCTGTCGTTGGCAGAGTTGACCCACGCCAACTTGTTTCTGGCCGCCTTTGCCGCCGGCATCACCATGGCGACGCTGGCGCCTGAGCTCCGTGATTCCTTTCACGAGTTCGGCGAGCTGATCACCGAGTTGCTGAAGCTGGTCGCGATCCTCGTCTTCGGGGCCTTGATCTCGCCCGCCTTCCTGGGCGAAATCCCAGCACTCGGGTATGTGTTCGCGGTGCTGGCGTGGTCGTGGCTCGGCCCGCTGCGATCGCCGTATCGTTCTTGGGCAGCCGGTTGCCCTGGCAGCAGCAAGCCGCGGTGGCGTGGTTCGGACCGAAGGGCTTTGCCTCGGTGGTCTACGGGCTGATCGTGCTGGACAGCGACGCGGCCGGCCGCGACGTGATGTTCCATCTGATCGCGCTCGTGGTGGTGCTGTCGATCCTTCGCAACGGGTTTTCCGCCGGCGAACATGACACCTGAGGTGACGCTGGCAATTGTGGTGGTCAACTCTGACGCGGGGTTGAGCGGGACAGCCACCTCGCGGTGTTGATCAGCGGCTCGTGACTGAACGCCTGAGGAAAGTTTCCGACTTGCCGCTGTGCCACCGGATCCCACTCCTCAGCCAGTAGCCCCACGTCGTTACGCAGTCCGAGCAGCCGATCGAAGAGCGCGCGCGCCTCGGCCACGTGCCCAAGTCCGTGCAGGGCGTCAACCAGCCAGAAGCTGCAGGCCAAAAAGGCTCCTTCCCCGCCCGGTAAGCCGTCCACGCCGGCCTCGGTGCGGTAGCGCATCACGAATCCGTCCTGACAGAGTTCTTGCTGGACGGCTGTCACTGTGCCCTGGACCCGCGCGTCGCTCCACGGCAGGAAGCCGACCCGAGGCAGCAACAACAGCGCCGCGTCCAGCTCGGAACCGCCGTAGTACTGGGTGAACGTGCCTCGCTCGGCGTCGTAGCCTTTCTCGCAGACCTCACGAGCGATGTCGTCGCGTAGTGCCCGCCACCGGTCGACCGGACCCTCGAGACCGAAGTGCTCGACGGCGCGCACCATCCGATCCGTTCCGGCCCACGCCATCACCTTGGAGTGCACGAAGTGCCGGCGTGGCCCCCGGACCTCCCACAAGCCGTTGTCGGGCTCATCCCAATTGCCTTCGAGAAAGTCCATCAGCTTCCGTTGGAGGTCCCAGGCGTCAATGGAGGCAGCGAGCCCGGATTCACGAGCGACGTGCAGGCCGTCTAGCACCTCACCCCAAACGTCGAGCTGGTACTGATCCGCGGCACCGTTACCGATCCGTACGGGCGCCGAACCCTCGTACCCGCGCAACCACGGCAGCTCGTATTCCGGCAGCCGCCGCGTGCCGTCCAGCCCGTACATGATCTGCAGCTCCGCCGGAGAGCCCGCCACTGCGCGCAGCAACCACTCTCGCCAGGCTCGCGCCTCACTGACAAATCCACTGGCGAGCAGGGCCTGCAGGGTGAAGCTGGCATCACGCAGCCAGCAGTAGCGGTAGTCCCAGTTGCGGCTGCCGCCGAGGTCCTCGGGCAGCGATGTCGTCGCTGCAGCGACGATCCCGCCGGTCGGAGCGTAGGTAAGACCCTTGAGCGTCACCAGCGACCGGCGAACCGCATCGGACCACTCGCCGCGGTAGGTGCATGCGGTCATCCAGTCAGACCAGAACTGTGCGGTGTCCCCCACTGCCTGTAGTCCGTCCACGGCCTGCGGCGCCGCCTCGTGTGAGGGGGCATGTGTGAGGACAAACGGAATCCGCTCACCGGCCACCACCTCGAAGTCGGCCCATGTCGCGCCGTCCCTGCCGTGCAACGGGATTGGGGTACGCAGCCACACTGCATCAGGTCCAGCGAGCGCGGCCAGACCTCCGTCACCATGCTTGACCCAGGGCATGACCGAGCCGTAGTCGAACCTGAGCCGCAGCTCGCCACGCATC
>JACCTM010000306.1 GCA_013812385.1 Geodermatophilaceae bacterium
CAGTTCGGACTCCTTCTCGTGCTTGAGCAGTTCCAGGTGCACGTCGGTCAGTTCGGGAAGCGGAAAGCCGAGTTCGGCGGCATTGCGCAACAATGAGGCAATCCGCGCGTGGGCGTACTGCACGTAGAAGACCGGGTTGTCCGATGTCTGGCTTGCCCAGAGGTCGAGATCCAGGTCGATCGTGCTGTCCATCGAGGAGCGGACCAGGGCATAGCGAGCCGCGTCCACCCCGATGGTCTCGACCAGCTCCTCCAGAGTCAGCAGGTTTCCGCTCCGCTTGCTCAACTTGGCGCCGCGGATGTTCACCAGCTGGCCGATGATGATCTCCAACGTCTCGTCCGGATTCTCCCCGAGACCGGACACCAGGCTGCGCATCCGGCCGACGTAGCCGTGGTGGTCGGCGCCCAGCAGGATGACGATCTTGTCGGCGCCGCGTTCGCGCTTGTCAACGTAGTAGGCGAGATCGGCGCAGAAGTACGTCGGCCGGCCGTCGCTACGAACGATCACCCGGTCCTTGTCGTCGCCGAAGTCGGTGGTGCGCAACCAAATCGCCCCGTCGGCTTCGAACACGTGACCGGCTTCCCGCAGCTTCTGCACGGTAGCCTCTACGGCACCGGAGGCGTGCATCTCGCGCTCGTTGAAGTAGACGTCGAAGGTGACGCCGAAGTCGGCCAACGACTTCCGGATGGCGGTGAACATCAGCTCGATGCCGTCGTGGGCGAAGACCTCCAGTGCCTTGTCTCGGGGTTCGTCGAGCAGTCCTGGGTTGGCCCTGACCACCTCAGCCGCGACATCGACGATGTAGCCGCCTCGGTAGCCGTCCTCCGGGATCGGCTCCCCACGCGCAACCGCATCCAGCGACGCCGCGAAACGATCGATCTGGGCCCCGGCGTCGTTGAAGTAGTACTCGCGGACGACGGTGGCACCGGTCGCGACGATCAGCCGGGACAGCGCGTCGCCGACCGCCGCCCAGCGCGCGGACCCGATGTGCACCGGTCCGACCGGGTTGGCCGAGACGTACTCGAGGTTGATGGTCTGGCCGGCGAGGGTCTCGGTCCGGCCGTACGCGGCTGCGCGCCCGGCGATGGTCCGTACCAGGGCGCCCTGGGCGGCGGTGGCCAGGCGGATGTTGAGGAAGCCCGGACCTGCGATCTCGACCGCCTCGATGCCGTCGACGGCGCGCAGCATGTCGGCCAGCTGTTCGGCGATGTCGCGGGGGGCGCGGGCGTTGGGCTTGGCCAGCCGCATGGCGGTGTTCGTGGCATAGTCCCCGTGCTCACGGTTCTTGGGACGCTCGACGACGACCTCACCGGCCAGCCCGACCGACAACTGACCCGCCTTGACTGCCTGATCGACGGCCTGGGCGATCGCGGCTGCGAGATCCTCTGGGGTCACCCACCGATCGTAGAAGAGACAGCCGCGCGCGAGCCCTTCGCGTACCCTCGCTGGGGCACGCAGGTGCCGGGGGCACTCAGGTTCGCCTCCTACACTCGATGCCGAACCCCCCATCTCCCCCTCACCTCCCTAGGCAGCAGCTGAATGACCAACTCCCGGTCGCGCAAGAGCGCGCCCAACCGAGCAGGCACCTCCGATAGCCAGCGAGTCACCACCAGCGGTACGGGCTCGACATCCCGTACTGCCGGGAGCGTGCAGGAGCCGGCGGAGCTGACTGCCGAAGCTGGGGCCTCCGAGGTGACGGCGGCGAAGGCAACAACCAAGACGACCATGGCCAGGCGACCCGCTGCGGCGAAAGCCGCGACGAAGGCAGCCGCGTCGGGATCGGCCGGGAAACGGTTCGGCGACGGCGCTGCGGCCGGTGCGACCCGCAAAGGTGCGCCCGCTCCCAAGTCAAGCGGGCGGGGCGGAAGAGGCGGCCGGCCGGCGCCTCCGGTCCGGGTGGGTCAGCCCAAGCCCTGGGGGATGATCGCGGCCACCGTCGCGGTACTGCTCTTCGCCGCCGCCGCGATCGGTTATGCGGTTTATCAGGCCAACTCCACGGCCATTCCGAACGCCCCCGAGGACATCGAGGGGATCTCGATCGCGACATACGCCAGCCAGAACCACGTGGCCGAGGACCAGACCTATGAAGAGTCACCGCCGGTGGGTGGCCTGCACGACATCGAGTGGGCTG
>JACCTM010000491.1 GCA_013812385.1 Geodermatophilaceae bacterium
CTCAATCTCAGGAGGCACCCGGCTCACCATGAAAATTGCCGTTCTGGCTCCACCTTGGCTCCCGGTACCACCGACCGGGTACGGCGGCATCGAATCGGTCGTCTCCTTGCTCTGCGAGACCCAGGTACGCCGCGGACACGAGGTCACGTTGTTCGCAGCGCCGGGCAGCCGATCCTCGGCAAGCGTGCACGAGGTTCTCGAGACCTGTCATCCCGACGAGATCGGCCGCGCGCTGTACGAGGCCGACCACGTTGCCCGGGTGTTTCGCGCCGTCGAGGATGCAGCCGACCGTCAGCGCGGGTTCGATGTGATCCACGACCACAGCGGTTTCATGGCGCTGGCGATGGCCGACCGGATCGCGACGCCGCTGGTGCATACGCTGCACGGGCCTTTCGAGCCGGCCACCAGCCGCTTCTACCGGCAGCACGCCGACAAGGCCCGCCTCGTGGCGATCAGCCAGGCACAACGCGTGTCGGCACCGGCCGGCGTACCGATCGCCGAGGTCATTCCCAATCCGATCGATGTCGCCGCCTGGCCCTTTCAGCCGGTCAAGGACCACTACCTGCTCTGGCTCGGCCGGATGCACGAGACCAAAGGACCACACCGGGCCATCGCCGCTGCCCGCCAGGCCGGAGTGCCGCTGGTGCTGGCCGGACCGGTGCAGCCGGGGCAGGAGTCCTTCTTCCAGAAGGAGGTGGCTCAGCACGTGGACGGAGATCGCGTGCGGTACGTGGGGGAGGTGGGCGGACATCACAAGGCCGACCTGATCGCCCGCGCCCGTGCCCTGCTCATGCCGATCACGTGGAACGAGCCGTTCGGCATGGTGATGGTCGAGGCGTTGTCCTGCGGCACGCCGGTGATCTCCTTCGCCGAGGGCGCGGCGACCGAGATAGTCCGCGACGGAGTCACCGGATTCCTGGTGCCCGACGAGCAGGCCATGGCCGCCGCGGTGGCGCGCCTACCCGAACTGGAC
This sequence comes from Geodermatophilaceae bacterium, assembly GCA_013812385.1. Classification (GTDB taxonomy): domain Bacteria; phylum Actinomycetota; class Actinomycetes; order Mycobacteriales; family Geodermatophilaceae; genus JACCQS01. Next base: position 974 of record JACCTM010000491.1, read on the forward strand.
CCCAGGAACTGCCGGGCCGACATGGCCCGGCGCTTCAACGTCGATCAGGTCGCGGCGGCCTATGAAGGTGCCTATCGGCGCGCGGGCGCGCGTACCGTACTGCTGCCATCGCTTCCAGCGGCCCTCACGTTGCCGGGGCCGGTTCGACCGGCCGCCCGTGGCCACCTGGACCTGGCACCGACGGCGGGATGAGCCGCAGTTTGGCATTCTTCGACGAATGCCGGACTTCTAGGATGCCGGAATGCGGGAGCTGAGCATTCAGAGTGCGTGCGGTCGCGGTGCAACCGGCCATCGGTAGTCCGGTTGGCGAGCCCGCCGGGCAGGCTAGCGATGCGGTCACCCTGGTGGAGGGCTCAACGTTCGCCGTGTCCGGACGGTCCGGCGACATGAACCCCGACTCCGCGCAAGGCCTGTTCTTCAGCGACACCAGGATCGTGTCGGCCTGGCAACTGCTGGTCGCCGGTCAGCCGGCTCAGCACTTGACCGTCCTGGCCGGGGACCCCTACCAATCCACGTTCCTGGCCCGGGTTGCGCCGCGCGGTTCCCAGACGGAGCTGCTGGTGGAGCGTCATCGGTACATCGGCAACGGCATGCGCGAAGACCTGGTCCTGTGCAACCTCGGGAATGAACCACTGAACACAACCGTGTTCCTCGCGGTCGCAGGCGACTTCGCGGATGTGTTCGCGGTGAAGGACTCCCGGTTGCAGTACCGCGGCGAGTTGTCCAGCTATGCCGACGGAGACTCCCTGCACTTCGGCTTTCAGGACGGGGATGCTCGGCGTGGAGTGCGCATCTCCGCCCAGGGTGCAACCGCTGCGAGAAACGGGCTGCACTTCGAGGTGACCGTGCCGCCCCGGGGTACGTGGCGCACCAGCGTGCTGGTCGTCCCGAGCCTGGACGGTCAGGAGTTGGCGCCCGCCTTCCCGCTCGACCGGTCGGTGTCGGAGTCGCTTCCAGCGCAGCGTTTCCGCACCTGGCGCGGTGGCAGCATCCGGGTCGATTCCGATGACGTGGAACTTCGGCGCACCCTGCGGCGCAGCATGGAGGACCTGGGTGCCCTGCGGATCGCGGATCCGGGGCATCCGGACGACATAGCAGTTGCGGCCGGGGCTCCGTGGTTCATGGCCTTGTTCGGCCGGGATTCGCTGCTGACCTCCTACCTCGCCCTGACGATGGAGCCGGATCTGGCCGTAGGCACGCTGCGCGCCCTGGCCCGTACGCAGGGCGTCCGGGAAGAGGCCAGGACCGAGGAGCAGCCGGGACGGATCTTGCACGAGACCCGGCTGGGACTGGACTTCCCGCTAGTACAAGGCGGTGGACGCGTCTACTACGGCACGGCCGATGCAACTCCGCTGTTTGTGGTGCTGCTGGGAGAACTGTGTCGCTGGGGCGCCCGCGCGGCCGATATCGACGCACTGCTGCCGCACGCCGACCGGGCGCTTTCCTGGGTCGATCGCTACGGCGACCGCGACGGTGACGGATTCGTGGAGTACCAGGCGATGACCAGCAAGGGCTTGGCCAACCAGGGCTGGAAGGACTCCTTCGACGGGATCAACTTCGCCGACGGTTCCCTGGCGCAGGCCCCGATCGCATTGTGCGAGGTACAGGGCTACGTCTACGCCGCATTCTTGGCCCGGGCCGAGATTGCCCAGGCCAGGGGCGACGCAGACGCGGCCGCGCGATTCGCCGAGCGCGCCGCTGCGCTGAAGCGCTCGTTCAACGAAGCGTTCTGGCTTCCCGACCAGGGCTGGTTCGCCGTCGGGCTGGATCGGGACAAGCGCCCGATCGATTCGCTGGCCTCGAACATGGGGCACTGCCTGTGGAGCGGGATCGTCGACGAGGACAAGGCGCCGCAGGTGGCCCAGCACCTGATCTCGCCGGAGATGTTCAGCGGCTGGGGAGTTCGTACCCTGGCCTCGTCGATGGCCGCCTACAACCCGATGAGCTACCACAACGGTTCGGTGTGGCCGCATGACAGCGCCTTGGTCGCCACCGGGCTGATGCGGTACGGCTTCGTAGAGCCGGCCCAACGCATCGCCGTCGGACTGTTCGAGGCCGCTGCCAGTTTCGGTGGGCGGTTGCCCGAACTGATGTGTGGCTTCGATCGTGCCGACTATCCGGAGCCGATCGCCTACCCGACCTCCTGTTCCCCACAGGCCTGGGCCTCGGCGACGCCGATCCATCTCGTCCGCGTGCTACTGGGTCTGGAACCGGCGATCCCCGAACAGCGGGTCTCGCTGGCCCCGGCCTGGCCTGACCAGTGCGGAGCGCTGACGATCCACGATCTGCAACTCGGTGGCGCCGCTGCGACCTTGCAGGTGGATCGCGACGGCGTTCGGCTCGAGGGGCTGCCCGAAGACATCGCCGTACAAGTGCGGCCGCGTTCGGGCTGAGGCAGGGTGCCTCCTACCACGCTCAGGTGGCGGCCGCAGGACGGCAGAGTGCCTCCTACCTCAGCAGGCGGCTACCGAGTTCGGCGATCAGCCCGCGGCAGGCTTCCTCGACCAGGTCCAGCGCGTGCTGAAAGGCGTCGTCGCCCATGCCGTACGGGTCCGGCACGCCCAGACCGCGTTCACCGCCGGGGACGAAGTCCAGCAACAGCGCCACCTCCGGCCGATGTTCGGACTGCGTCCGGCGCAGCAGTCGCTCCATGTCGCTGACATTGGCGGTGTCCAGGCCGACCAGCAGGTCGTAGTCGGCCAACCCAGGCGCGGTCAGCTGCGCAGCGCGATGCCGGCTGCCGTCGTACCCCCTGGCTGCCAGCGCCCGTACCGATCCCGGGTTCGCCGGATTGCCGACGTGCCAGTCGCCGGTGCCGGTGCTGGCGACCGTGACGCGCTCGCCGAGCCCGGCTTCCTCGAGCAGGGCTCGGGTGACTATCTCGGCCATGGGGGAGCGGCAGATGTTGCCCAGGCAGACGAAGCAGATCCGGTACGGCGCAGCCACCCGGCCAG
>JACCTM010000067.1 GCA_013812385.1 Geodermatophilaceae bacterium
AGGGCTCCGAGGCCGCCGAGTGTCAGCAGGAGCACGGCGCCCACCACCAAGGTGCCCAGTCGTCGGCTCACTGCTGACCCGCCTCGTGCGCTCCGCGCACCGCTCGCTCCGCTCCTCGGGCCGTGAATGGCCCTGCGATGCTCACTCGCTCTCGGCTCACTGCTGGCCCGCGATGCTCACTCGCTCTCGGCTCACCCGTCCGAGCGTAGGTGACGACTTCGCGGAACGACTGGCCAGGACATCGCGTTGGATCGTGATATGAGCAGTGATCTCCCGTTCGGTTTTGAAGCAAGTGGGCGTGAGCCCGAGCGCCGCGAGCCCGGTGGTGGCCCACCCGGGGCGAGCGGCGGTCCGGGTAGCGGCAGTGGGCCCGAGGACCTGCTGGGCAAGATTCCGCTCTTCGCCGAACTGCAGAAGCTCTTCACCTACAGCGGCGGTCCGGTCAACTGGGATCTTGCGCGGCAGGGGGCGATCGGCGCAGTTGCCGGGGGACATCGCCCGGTCAGCGACGAGGAGCGCCAGGCCGTACGCGCGGCGCTGGACCTGGCTGACCTGTGGCTCGGTGAAGTGACCGAACTGCCCTCCGGCATCACCACTGCCACCGCCTGGTCGCGGGTGGAATGGATCGAGAAGACCCTGCCGGTGTGGTCCAACCTCTGCGATCCGGTGGCCGCACAGATCGCCGCGACGATGACCGCCGTGATCCCGCCTGAAGCGGCGCAGGCAGCCGGCCAGATGGGCGGAATGCTCAAGGCATTGGGCGGGATGATGTTCGGCGCGCAGGTAGGTCAGGCGATGGCCAGCCTTTCCGGTGAGGTCCTGACCGGCACCGATATCGGGCTTCCGCTGGCACCACCCGGCACGGCCGTACTGCTCCCGCAGAACGTCACCGAGTTCAGCACCGGCCTGGGGCTTCCTGACGACGAGATCCGGCTCTTCCTCGCCCTGCGGGAGGCAGCTCATCAGCGGCTGTTCGGGCATGTTCCGTGGCTGCGTCAGCGATTGCTGGACACCGTCGAGTCCTACGCCCGTGGGATCACCGTCGATGTGGATGCGATGCGTTCGAAGATGGAGGAGGCGATGGGCTCGGTCGACCCGACCAATCCAGAAACCCTCCAGGCGGCTCTGCAGTCCGGCATGTTCACTCCGCAGGAAAGTCCTGAGCAACAGCGCGCCCTGGCTCGGCTGGAGACCCTGCTCGCACTGACCGAGGGCTGGGTGGACGCGGTGGTGTACCAGGCTTGCGCGCAGCGGTTGCCCGGCGCAGTCAAGTTGACCGAGACGATCCGGCGGCGCCGAGCCAGCGGCGGACCGGCCGAACAGACCTTCGCCACCCTGGTCGGGCTGGAGTTGCGCCCCCGGCGGTTGCGCGATGCGGCAACGCTGTGGGCGGCGCTGCACAAGAAGCACGGCATCGAGGGCCGTGACCGGCTGTGGAACCACCCGGATCTGCTGCCCAGTACCGAGGACCTCGACGATCCGGAAGCCTTCGCTTCCCGCGGTCACGGGGATGGCAGCGCCACGGAATGGTCCGTCGCGGCCCTGGACGAGGCAGGCCCGGCACCGACCGATCCCGAGCGCGACGATCCCTCCGACGGTAAGTCCGGCTAACCCCCGGAGCACCGGCGAGCACCGCGGGTATCCCGCAGCCGTCCACAGCGAGACTGGGTGCGTCCCCAAGCAATCCACAACCCTGTCCACAAGGCGTGCATAACTGTTCTGGACCTAGGCGATCCTTGCCCTGGGGCGCCGGTACTCCTACCGTCGATGGAGAAGCGGGAGAGGCTCCTCGACCGGAATCCTCGGTCGACGCGACGCGCCGCCTCGCGCAGCGTGCGCCCAAGCGGATGCCCGCGCCACGGCGAGTACCGTGTCCCGCGACAGCGTGCCCAAGCTGTGCAAGCCACAGCGGGTACGGGACTGCCAACAGCAGGGAGGAACCGTGGCCGAGACCTATAACGGCTACTGCGTGAAGTGCAAAGAAAAGCGCGACTTCGATGGTGAGGTCAGCGTGAGTGAGTCGGGGCGGCGGATGGCCAAAGGCATCTGTCCGGTGTGTGGCACCAAGATGAACCGCATTCTCGGCAAGGCCTGAGCAACTCAGCCCACCGATGGCGCCGGTAACGGCGACCTTCTCGAGTCGTCGAGAAGGTCGCCGTTGCCTGTGGATGATCGCCGCACAACGTCGCTCGCGTTTGCCAGGCTGGGGCTGTGGCCCTTCATCCCCGACCGACCATCAAGCCGTGGCTGCCCAAACTATGGCGTGACCCGGACACCATCCAGATCGGGATAGATCCAGGCGGCGGCGCAGTAGTCTCCGGTGTGGACGCTGCCACCGCGCACTGGCTGGTCGGGCTGGACGGAAGCCGCAGTGAAGCCGAGACCCTCGTCGCCGCCGCCGCCGCTGGCCTGGATGTCGCGAATGCAGTCGGTATCCTGTCCGGGTTGCACCGAAGCGGCGTTCTGCTGTCCGCACCGATCGACGTCGACGACGTCGGGGACACCGGGCCGTTGTTGCCCGAGTTGGTGAATCTGACCACTGCTCTGACCTCGCCACTACACGGCGGTCAGGCAATGACCGCCCGTGGCCGACAGCACATCGTCATCGACGGCGCCAACCGGATCGGCGTGCCCCTCGGTGCCCTGCTCGCGGCCAGTGGTGTCGGGCGCCTCAGCTTCCTCGACGCCCAGCCCGTACGACGCTGCGATGCCGGCGTGGGTGGCCTCAGCCTGGACGATGAAGGCGAGCCGCGCGTCACCGCGGCGCAACGTGCGATCCGACGGATCTCGGCGTTGGAGCAGGTGCTGACCCACACCGCAGCAGACGAGGCAGACCTGCTCGTCCTGTGCCAACCCTGGACCGCCCATGATCCACTACAGGGCCGCGGGATGAGCGAGCGAACCGCCCATCTGGCAGTCGCCGTACGGCAGGGCACGGTGGTGATCGGTCCCCTCGTCCTGCCCGGCCGGACCAGCTGTTTGCACTGCGCAGAACTGCATCGAACCGATCGCGATCCGCGGTGGCCGGCCTTGGCCGCCCAGTTGGTGGCGGCTCCGAACCGGGCGATGCATGAACCGACCAGCGTGCTGGCTAGCCTGGCCGCCGCTCTGGCCGCGGCACAGATCTTGGATCACCTCGATGGCATCCGCGTACCCGAGGTGGTCCAGGCCACTCTGGAGCTGCGCCCACCGGACTGGCAGCTGCATCGGCGATCGTGGCCACCTCACGCCGACTGTGGCTGCGTCGAAGCCGTACCAGACCCGATCCGAGCCGCCGGCTGAGCGTCTCCATCTCGCCGCGCCGTGCTGCCGTTGCCGTGCTGAGCGCCGCGTTCTCGACCAAGCGTGGAGAATGGCCCCGGTGAGCCACGACTCAGGGCCAATTCCGCGCCGGAGCGCGTCCCGTACGGCGCGGCTCGCATCGCTGCCGATCAATGCCGCGGGCCGTGCCACCCTCGGACTGGGCAAGCGACTGTCGGGCCGGTCCGCCGAAGACGTGACCCTGGAACTGCAGCAGCAAACCGCCGAGCAGATCTTCGCCGTCTTGGGTCAGCTCAAGGGTGGGGCAATGAAATTCGGCCAGGCGATGTCGGTGTTCGAGGCCGCCTTTCCCGAGGAGGTGGCCGCGCCGTACCGCGCTGCGTTGACAAAGCTGCAGGAGGCGGCGCCTCCCATGCCGGTCAGGACGGTGCACGCCGTCCTTGCCCAGCAACTCGGCAGTCGCTGGCGGGAGCGCTTCCTGAACTTCGACGACCATGCCGCCGCCGCCGCCAGCATTGGCCAGGTCCACCGTGGAACGTGGCGGGACGGGCGCTCGGTCGCGATCAAGGTGCAGTACCCAGGCGCCGGCCCGGCCTTGATGGCAGACCTCAACCAGCTGGCCCGCTTTGCCCGGCTGTTCGGGATGTTGGCGCCCGGGATGGACGTGAAACCGCTGATCGCCGAGATCAGGGACCGGGTCTCGGAGGAACTGGACTACGCCCTGGAGGCCAACGCCCAGCGCGCCTTCGCCGCGGCCTACGCAGGTGACCGCGAGATTCACGTACCAAGGGTCGTTGCCAGCGCGCCCAAGGTGATCGTCTCGGAGTGGATCGATGGCCTACCGCTGTCGACGATCATCGACAGCGGTACGCAGGAACAGCGAAACCAGGCAGGGCTGCTGCTGGCCACGCTGCACTTCTCCGGTCCGGAGCGGGCTCGGCTGCTGCATGCCGATCCGCATCCGGGCAACTTCCGGCTCATGGCCGACGGCCGGCTCGGGGTCATCGACTTCGGTGCCGTGGCGCGCCTGCCAGAAGGTCACCCCGAACCGATCGGGCGGATGGCCCGTTTGGCCCTGGACGGGCAGGCGGACGCGGTTCTGGCGGAGTTGCGCATGGAGGGCTTCGTCCGGCCGAACATCAGCGTGGACGCCCAGGCCACCCTGGACTATCTGCAGCCGATCCTGGCCCCGATCGCCGACGACCACTTCCGATTCAGTCGCGACTGGATGCGCCGGGAAGCGGCCAGGATCGGTGACCCGCGATCAGAAGCCAACAAGCTCGCCCGTCAGCTCAACCTTCCGCCGGCCTATCTGATGATCCATCGGGTGACGATCGGCTCGATCGGCGTCTTGTCCCAACTCGGCGCCGAGGGAAACTTCCGACAGATCCTGAAGCGCTGGATGCCCGGCTTCGCCGGCTGATCGCTCAAGTCTGCTTGCGGACGACGACCACGGTGCACGGCGCGTGCCGTACGACGTTTTCGGCGACCGAGCCGATGATCGCGCCGGCGAAGCCTCCCCGCCCGCGGTTGCCCAGGACCACCAGGTCGGCGGTGGCTGCTGCGGTGAGGATCACGTCGGTAGTTGCCTCGTGGATGACGTGGGTGTGCACCTGCACGCCTTGTGGTTGGCAGGTGGCCAGTGCCTGGTGCAACTGCTCCTCGACCCACGCCCCGGCCTCATCGAAGCTGGGAACCCCTGCCGACAAGCCTCCGCCCATGTCGCGGATCACTCCCGACAGGACCCACGCCCGGACGACGTGCACGACCTGACCACGTAGCCGACCCTGCTCGACCGCCCACCGCATGGCCTCGTGGGCCGCTGCCGAACCGTCGTGTCCGACCACGATGCCGCCGGAGATCGGCGGGTCGAAACGGATGTCCTCAGTACGGGCCACGCCCTACCACCACCTCTGCTCGAGGCGCCCCTCGATCGCTCGAACATGGACGCTCGCACCAGCCTCACACATCCAGCGGACAGTCGGCGATCACCCGTACCACGGATGTGGAAGGCCGGGGGTCTTGACCCTGAGCGTGTAGACCGATGTGCTCGCGGTGAAGAGCAGCGTCTGCATGTCGGGCCCGCCGAAGGCGATGTTGGCGCAGAGTTCTGGTGTCTCGATGATGCCGATCAGCGCGCCGTCCGGGGAGAACACCCACGTGCCGTCCGTCCCCGTACAGAAGACTCGTCCCTCGACATCGACCTTCATCCCGTCGGGTACGCCGTTGGTGCCCTCGGCAGACATGTCCGCGAAGATCCGCCGGTTACTCATCTCCCCGGCCTCGTTCAGCTCGACAGCATGGATGTACTGCGTCCAACGCGTGTTCGCGACGTACAAAGTGCGCTCGTCCGGTGACAGCGCCAGGCCGTTCGGGTATTCGAACGGGCCCACCTCTGCCACCGTGTCATCCGGGTTAATCCGATAGATACAGGCGTTGTCCAGCTCACGCTCGGCCAGCGGCACCCGCAGACCCGGATCGGTGAAGAACAGCGTGCCGTCCGACCGGCAGATCACGTCGTTCGGGCGATTCAGCCGCTTGCCTTCGAAATGGTCGACAAGGGTGACGACGGTGCCGTCAAGCTCGGTGCGGGTGACCCGGCGGCCCGCGCCCTCGCAATTGATCAAGCGCCCCTGCAGGTCGAAGGTAGTTCCGTTGCCGCCCTCGGTCGTTCGAACGACCTCGTGCGGCAGGCCGGGGGTGACCCGACACAGAACGTTGCCGCGAATGTCAACGAAGTAGAAGAAACCCTCCGGATGCCACAGGGGCCCTTCGGTGAACAGGAGTCCGCCGGCGACCTTTTCGAAGTCCGTTGTTTCCAGGATGGCCGACAAGGTTGCCATGAGCGTCTCCCACTCGTCATTGCTGTTGTTCGGTGGGCCTGACCAGCACCTCATTGACCGCGATGTGCCGGGCTCGAGTAACGATATACAGTATCGCATCTGATATCGTCGGCTTCGAGCCGCTGCATGTCGGCGAAGCGGCGCGCCATCGTCTCTCGGACTTCTGGGCGGTTGTGGCCCGCGAGTTCGGTGTCCACCGCACCCGGCTCGACCAACGAAATTCGGACGTGGTCGCGGGTGACCTCCTGACGCAACGACTCGCTGAACGCTCCGACTGCGTGCTTGGTGGCGTTGTAGACACCGCTGCCGAGCCGGACGTGACGCCCCGCGACCGACGAGACGTTCACCAAGTCGGCGACTCGGCGACTCGGCCTTGCTGGCTTCGAGGAGGTGCGGCAAGGCGGCCTTCGCGCAGTAGAGCAACCCCAGGACGTTCAGCTCGACCATGCGCTCCCACTCCTCGATGGGCGCGTCCATGATCGGCCCGAGCAACATCACGCCAGCATTGTTGACCAGCACGTCCAAGCGCCCGAGCTCGCTGACTGTCCGCTGGACCGCAGCCTCGGCCTCGGCGCGCTGGGTCACGTCAGCCTCGATTGCCAGCGCGCGCCCACCAGATGCCTCTATCAGCCGGGCGAGGGTCTCCAGTCGGTCTATCCGGCGCGCCACGAGTGCCACGGCCGCGCCATGCTCGGCCAACTGGCGCGCAGTGGCCGCTCCGATACCACTAGAGGCACCGGTTACCAGGGCAACGGTGCCGTCCAAGGGCGCCGTCACTGACATTTCGCGACCGTACCGCGGCCGCTCGTCGGGTCAGCTTGGCCGTGCGAGCACCGTGTCCACCTTGCCGGCCCCTCGATCATTGTCGTCGCTGTGAACGAGCCCCCGCCGTACATCTTCGTTGAGACCTACGGCGAGGGCTCGGACTCGGCGACCTGAGAGCGCCTTCGTTTGCGCTCACGCTGTCCGGTCACCAGATGGCGCTGCGCGCCATCTGCGCGCGTCG
>JACCTM010000104.1 GCA_013812385.1 Geodermatophilaceae bacterium
ATCCGGCTGCGCCTCACGCCGGGGACCTTCAACCTGTGCCCGGCCGACTACTGCGAGCTGCCGGGGATGGCCGATGGCGTCTCGGGCCGCGGCTTGCCGATCGAGGCACACGAGCCGCCGGGCGAGATCGTCAAGCAGGCGAAGCGCCTCGACGCGGCGGCTGGGATGGACGTCGGCGGCGTCGAGTATCTCGTCAGCGCCCGCGACGGCGAAGCCTACTTCTATGCGAAGCCTACTTCTATGACGTCAACGCGCTGTCGAGCTTCGTCGCCGACGCGCCGAACGTCATCGGCTTCAACCCGTACGCCGATCTCGCAGATCTGATCGCCGCGCGCGCCGGTGTCTCAGCCGCGGCCGGGGCCAGCGCCGCCTAGCCACTCGACGGGCACCCGCTTGATAAGTTGCTCGGTGAGCGCCCGAGCGATTCTCCCCCCGTCGCTCCGGTCCCCGGCTGGCTGTCGTTTCCGCCCGATCCCGTTCGTCGCAACGGTGAGTGCGGGAAGCGCCCGCGCCCCACGTCAGGAGCAAACATGAGCCAGTACCTATTATCGACGTACGCCGTGGACGGCGAGGTCGCCGGCGCTCCGCGGACCCCGGAGCAGTGGCAGGCCTTCATGGAGCGGGTCATGGCCCTCGAAGCAGAGATGGACGCGCACGGCACGTTCGTCTTCGGCGGTGCACTCCTTGGGCCGGAAGCGGCCACCGTCGTGCGCCCGAGTAACGGCGAGCGCGTAGTTACGACCGACGGGCCGTTCGTCGAATCGAAGGAGCACATCGGCGGGTTCTACATCATCAACGCCGGCGATCTCGACGAAGCGCTCGGCTGGGCACGTACGGTTGCCGACGCGACCAACCATCCGATCGAGGTCCGTCCGTTCCGCGCGACGGGTCGTTTGAAGGCGTAACCCGCAACGCTCGTCCCAATGAGCCCCGCAGGAGCACCAAACCGACATGGCGTACGACGAAGCGCTGGCTGAGCGGATCCGCAGCGTGCTCGCCGCCCGCAGCGACCTCAGAGAGCAATAGATGTTCGGCGGCATCGCGTTCATGGTCGGCGGTCGGATGGCGGTCGGCGTTGTCGGTGACGACCTCATGGTTCGCGTCGGTCCGGACGGCCATGACGACGCCGAGGCACGACCGCACGCGCGCCCGATGGACTTCACCGGGCAGCCGATGCGCGGGTTCGTTTATGTCGCCCTGCCGGAGTCGCCGACGATCGCGACCTGGCGCGCTGGGTCGCCGCCGGAGCGGCGTTCGCCGCCTCGCGGCCGCCAACGAAGCGGGGCTGAGACGAGCCTTTGGCCAGGCGGACTTCCGGCACTGGATCGCCCAGCGGTGTGGGTGAGACCTCCATGCTGCCTGCTTGGGCACGAATGGATGGTTGAGAGCGCCGTCACCGGCGGGCCTCCGGTCAGGAGCCCTTGTGGAAGCCCTTATGAGGGCTGTCTTTGTGTCTCCGACCCTAGTCCAGTTCCGGCCGGCGCTCGATACGGAGACCTTCTTCGAGACGTACTTCGGCCTGGCTCGCGACGGCAAGGTCAACAAGAAGGGCCTGCCGAACCCGCTCCACATGAGCGTGCTCGCGCGTGCCTACCGCCGCGAGATGCGGCTCAGTCCTCCGGTGCAGTGGGTCCTTGGCCCGATGGCGATCCTACTCGCGCCCATCGGTCGCGCGCTGGGCTACCGGGCGCGCTACGACGCGTACAGCGGCCCGGCGGGCTCCTGAGTCCCGGCCCCAGACTCGGCGTGCCGATCGATGTCGAGCTAACCGCGAGTTGGCGCGACCTGTGGCCGAGGTCCGGTCGATGAACTAGCACAGGAGCCCTTATCAGAGCCCTTATCCGTCTCGCTTCATGCGTCTCATGTGTCTCCGGGTAGTGCTGGCTGAACATGGCTGAGATGGATGAGACGGTTCCCTCGGAAATCCGGTATGCGGTACCAAACCACCACAATATCTAGTGGCTCTTGCCCGCGACCTGTCCTAGATGTTGTGTTCCCCTGCGATTTTCACCTGATCGCACTCTGCGGGGGACTCACTTTAACGTCGAGCGCCAAGGAACCGCTAACTCGATTGTGCAGATCGGCATCTGAAGATGCCGCAAGCCGGGTATCAACGGCTGCGACTCCACGATGCGGAATTATTGGGCCTACGGCCGGGATTCCTCGGCACCCGGCTGCGCAGGCTTCGCGAGCCGTGGACCCGAACCGGAGCTAGTGAGCAACTGGAGCGGCGCTGCCGCCGATTACAAGGTCCCCTCGGGCATGACCGATTTCCCCAGCCTAGACCTTGGACCTGGTCCAGTGTCGAGGGTGGACGTGGCCCACACCCCGGTTGACGACATCCGTGCTCACTGGCAGGGGTTGACATTGGAGCGACTCCAAGCCGTAGCGTAGGAGCCAGACCCTGGACCGAACGGTCCGACCCGCGACCGATCACCAGGGCTGAGAGGAGTAGGACCCCATGAGCCAGACCCTGCACGTCCGAGGCGCGGTGCTGCCTGACGGAACTGAGCGCGATCTCTTCATCCGCGACCACGCCTTCACATTCGACCAGTCCGATGACGCGACAACGATCCTCGACCACGGCTACCTCATCCCGGGGCTGGTCGACGTTCACAGCCACCTGCCGTTCAACAGCCCGGCACCGTCGGGGGCGACGTGGGATGAGGCGGCGCGCGCGAGCGCCAAGCTCGAGCTCGACGCCGGGGTCCTGGCGCTGCGCGATCCTGGCGGGCCTTCCCCGGTCGACATCGGCCCATCCATCGGGCTACCGCGAACGTTCACGGCAGGGCGATTTCTGGCGGCGGAGGGACACATGTTCCCGGAACACGGCCAGATCGACGTTACCGACGACCTGCTTGCGGACGCAGCAGAGGAGCAATGGCGGGCCAGCGGTGGCTGGGTCAAGGTCATCGGCGACTTCCCCCTACCGGGAAGGGGCTTCGACCTCGCCTTTCAACCCGAAACGCTCGCCGAGGTCGCGCGGCGGGTCCACGGCCTCGGCGGGCGGGTGGCGATCCACGCCATCTCCGAGGAGACGATCGAGGCGGCCATCGAGGCCGGCTTTGACTCGATCGAGCACGGGCTCATGCTGCGTCCCGACCAAGCCGAGCGTATGGCGTCGCTCGGGATCGCGCTGACGCCGACGCTGATCTCGACGCCTGCCTGGCTGCCTGGCTTCCTGCAGCAGCTGAACGCCCCTGACGAGGAAGTGCGACGCACCGCCGATGCGGTGGGCCGCCACCCGGCGACCGTCCGCGGCGCCTGGGAGGCGGGGGTCACCGTCCTCGCCGGCACCGACGCCGGCGTCGTGGCCCACGGCCTGGTGCACCGCGAGGTCGCGCTACTCAGTGCGGCGGGGATCCCCATCGAGCACGCGTTGGCCGCTGCATCCTGGCGGGCGCGCGAGTTCCTCGGCCTGCCGACCATTCTGGAGGGTGCCCCGGCAGACCTCGTGGCGTTCGACCGGAATCCGCTCGAGGACCCCACCGCTCTGGCCACGCCGAGCCTGATCGTGCTCGACGGGATGGTCATTCAGGGTCCATAGGAGCGCCGCGAGAGAGCGACACTCGCCCAGGACGCCGCGTTGGTGGACACTCGCCGGACGAAGGAGGCCCTCATCGGAGCCCTTATCGGTCCTGTCCCATGCGTCTCATGCGTCTCGCTGAGGTACCGCGTGAACGCGGCTGAGACACATGAGACGATTCACCGGGAATCCGGTATGCGGTACCACGACATTTGCTCAGCCTCGATGCTGAGCACGAGACGGTCAGCGACCGCAGGTCGAGCGCTGGCCGGCGGCCTAGAGTGCGCCAGCGACACTGAGACGGAGATAGCCGTGCTGAGCAGCTGTACGGCTGGTTTCGTGCGCGCTCTGCAGCCTGGCTCAGGGGGCGGCTGCCCCGCCAGCCACATCGCGGGCGGCTGCGGTCGGTCTGAACGCGGATCCAGCACGCGGCCCGCCGCGGCTTCGTCCCAGCTGCGCGCGCCACGGCTCCACCGGGCCGCTTAACAGAGCAAGCGAAGACGCCTTTCGCGCCCGCCGCAATGAAGATCGGACGATCAGGGGATCCTCGTGGCTACGGCGTTAACAGGTAGAAGCGAAGCATGTCGAGCGCCGGCTCGTCGAGGCGCTCGACGTTCTGGAAACCGGCCTCGGATCCGAGACGCTCCATCATGTCGGCGCGGATGACCGTCCCGGTCGCGGCCGTCGGCCTTTCGGTCATGGCCGCCGGGAGGCAGGTGAAGACGCTGAAGCCGTAGTACATGCGCTCGATCTCGTCGGCCGGCGCGGTGAACGTGTCGGCGGTCTTCTCGTCGGCGATCAGCGCCAAGCCGCCCTCGCGGAGCATCTGACGCACGGAGGACAGCACACCGACCGGCTGCGTCATGTCGTGGATCGCTTCGATGATCACGGCCATGTCGTATTGGCCAGTCTCAGCCTCCGCCACGTCGCGAATCTGGAAGGTCACCCGATCGCTCACTCCGGCCTCGTGGGCATTCTGCTGCGCGAGCCCGATCGACGATCCATCCAGATCGAACCCGTCGACCCGCACCTTCGGATAAGCGCGAGCGATCGAGATCGCCGCCCAGCCGACACCACATGCCACGTCCGCGACACGCGCCGGCGGATCCGACACGAGCCGCTCGTGGATCGCGGGCATCGCCGGAAGGATCTCGGTCCCGAACGAGTTGACCAGCCACGGGCGGTTGAAGTCGCCCTGTGCTTCGATCATGTCCGGGCCATAGTCGGCCCATGCGATGCCGCCGCCTGTCCGGAACGCCTCCATTAGCTGCGGCAACACCTTCGCGCACGCGACGATCGATCGGGCCAGCGGCGCGATGGAGTACGGGCTCTCCTTCTCGAGCAACGGGTCCGAGTGCGCTTGCGGTAGGCTGAACCGACGGTCGCCAGCCGCCGCGGCGAGATCGTCGACCTCGAGTATCCCTGTCGCCGCCTGCTGCTCGAGCCACTCCCGTGCGTAGCGCTCATCGATCCCGGCCCGGCTCGCGAGTTCCGACGAGGTTGCCGCGCCGTCATCGTGCAGAGCCTTATAGAGCCCCAGCTGGTCGCCGAGGTATACGGCCATGATGTCCAACATGCCGAGGGTCGCCTCGAAGAGCCGGCCGACAAGGGCGTCGGGGGTCTTCTCGATCTCGGGCGGGATCGCTGCCTGGGTCGTCATCATGTTCCTCCTGGACGCGCACGGGGCATCCTGCGCCCCTCACCTCGATCATCGCGCCGCCATGGACGCACGGTCAAGGTGCGGCCGGGCCCGGCTCTTTCGCACGAGCCAGAGACTGCGCGGCTTGCCCGACCGCAATTGGATCGAGGAGGCGCTGAGCTGAGACTGACGAGCCATGGTGTCATCCTTCCTGGCGATTCTCCCACTTGGATCGAGCTTGACGACCAGGCCGACTGCGCCGCATGGCGCCTCGTCGATTGCGAGGGAAAATTCGCCCTCTTGACATTGGAGTCACTCCAAGGTTTAGGGTTGCGTGGCTGGGGGCCAGATGCAGCGCGGAGGGGCAACGTGATCAGGTATCGCATCGAGGAGACGATCAATCGGCCGGTTGGCGAGGTCTTCCCATACCTCGCCGATCCGACCCTGCACCCGAAGTGGTCGCCGGTGAGCGATGTGCAGGTCGCGCCGCCCGGCGAGATGCGGGTCGGCACCACCGTCCGCGAGATGATGAAGGTCGGCTCGAAGCTGGCACCCTTCAGTTGGGAGGTCACCGAGTACAGCCCCGGCGCCAGTTTCGCGTTCCACACCATCGAGGGCCCGATGCGGTGGGATGGCTCGTACGCCGTGACCCCCACGGGAGACGGCGGAACGCGGGTCATCGGCCTCGGACAGGTGGGCCTGAAGGGATGGCAGCGGTTACTGGAGCCATTCATGGGACGAGAGATCCAGCGTGGCGAGGCCGCCGAGCTGGGTCACCTCAAGGAGTTGCTTGAGCGACCGGCATGAGCGCCACCAGCGGCCTCGAGCGGGTCTGCCTCATGCTGGCCGACCTGTCCGGCTACACGGCGTACCTGGCCAATGCGGAGCCCGACCACGCGCCGGCGCTGGCCGGCGATTTGGTCGAGACCGTGGTCCGGCAGCTGCGCCCAACTTTTCGCCTGGCCAAGCTCGAGGGGGACGCGGCCTTCCTGGTGGCTCCGCTGGATCGCCTGGATGGGCCGATGCTGCTCGACGCCATCGACGCCGCCTATGACGCCTTCCGTCGGCGCATGCAGAGCGTCACCGGGGCGACGACCTGCGATTGCGTCTCTTGCAGCAGGGTTCCCGACCTCGACCTCAAGTTCGTGGTCCACGCGGGAAGCCTCGTCCGTCATCGGGTGGCCGGACGGGAAGAGATGGCGGGGAAGGACGTGATCATCGCCCACCGACTGCTGAAGGCCGCGTCGCCGGCCGCCGCGGGGCTCGAACGCTATGCCCTCCTGACCGATGCCTGCGTCGAGGCCCTGGGCCTCGACGCCGACGCCCTTGGCCTGGCCGCCGCCACCGAGCGGTTCGAGCATCTCGGCGAGGTGCCGGTGCACTTGCTCGACCTCGAGCACGGCGCGGCCACCGAGGGGCGATCGTGGGCGCCGCCGCGGCGCACGGCGCTGGACGAGGCCGAGCTTCGGCTGCCGGCGCCGCCGATGGCGGTGTGGGAACAGCTCACCTCGCCACGCCTTCGACCGGGCTGGGAGGGGATCGACCGCGTGGAGGAGGCGACGGTCAGCGGCCGACGCGGGGTCGGCACCATGAACGCCTGCGTCGCCGACCGCCTGGCCTCAGTCGAGGAGATCATCGAATGGCGTCCGTTCGTAGCGTTCGCACGGCGGGTCAGCGTGCCCGGCGTCGGGCGTCGGCCGACCGCTCGGGGAGACCCGCTACGACAAGCTGATCGGGGGGGTTACGCGCCCGAAGGTGGTGCGCTGGCGGGCGATGGAGGCCACGAGCGGAGCGTTCACCCCGAACCGTGAGGTCGACGACATGCGGTGGTCGCCCCTGGCGGAGGCGGAGCGACTCCTGACGCGCGACGCCGATCGCGAGCTTCTGCGACGCTTCGCGGCGTGCCTCGGGTCCGCTGAGCCGGGTGCTGCTCTCGAAGGCTGACACGTCCGGGCGACGGGCGGCGGACAGCGCGATGACGCACGTCGTTGCGACACGTTGACCACGTGTCTCGCGTCGTGGAACAGTTGCGACGAATAGTTGCGGCGACTTCGGCTGAGCCAATGGTCCGGCCTCAGCCGGCGAGAATACCCTGGCGCTCCACCAGCAGCGCCGCCGCGATATCCCGCATCGAGAGGACCCCCAGCAGCGTTCCGGAGCCGTCCACCACAACGAGGTGTCGGAAGTGTCGCTCGACCATCGTGCGGGTGGCGTCCACGACGTGCCAATCCGGGGTGATCGTGACGGCGTTCGGCGTCATGTACTGCTCAACCGTTGCGGTGATCATGTCCACGCCGTCCGCCACCGCGCGCAGGAGATCCCGCTCGGTGATGATTCCGGGTGGCTGGTCCGCGATAATCACCGTGGCCGATCCGTGGCCGAAGTGGCGCATCCGTCGCGCCGCCTGATCGAGCGTCTCGTCCGGCTGCACGGTGAGGACCGGCCGATCGACGAGGAACCTACCGACCCGCATTCCTACGATCCGTCCCTTCCGAGGCAGGAGCGCCAAGCCCACTGCTTCCGGGAGCGTTGATACCCGGCTTCATGCCTTACCTCGCTGACGTCCGCAATCTCAAGTCCGATCCCTAGCAGGATCGCGCGTTGACGTTAACGCCCGATCAACGCGCCATGATGTTGCCGTCAACCGAGCCGGATCGATCGCGGCTTTGCGGCCACGTCCCCGGCGCCGACATGCAGCTGGTTCGACGCGGCGGGGGCGCACGATGGTGACTCGGAGGATGGCCCCGATCCGCGCGAGCCGGGGAGCCGCCGTCGCATCGGTCACTCCTACGTGTTGAGATCCTCGACCTGGCCGGTCGCCAGGTAGACGACGTCCTCGCCGATGTTCGTGACCCGGTCTCCGAGCCGCTCGAGGTGATGTGCCGCGAAGAGCATGTGCGTCGTCTGGCGCGAGTGCTCCGGGGCCTCCGTGAGGAGCTTCATCGCATCCTCGTACACGCTGCTGTACAGGTCGTCGATCTCGTCGTCACGCTTGCAGACGGCGCGCGCCTTCTCCTCACTGACGTCGACCAGGGCGCGCATCGCGGCATGGAGCTGCTCGCGGCAGATCTGTTCCATGCGCGGGATCTGCTTCAGGATCGGCGTCTCGGGTTCGGAGGCAAGCTGCTGCGCGAGCTTGGCGATGTTCACGGCGTAGTCGCCCATGCGCTCGAGCTCGGCCGAGGCGTGGTAGAGCGCCAGCAGCTCGCGGACGTCGCGCGCCACCGGTCCCTGCGTGGCGATGAGCGTGGTGATCTCGGTGTTGATCTCGCGCTGGAGCTCGTTGACCTTGCTGTCATCCCAGCGCACGCGGTCGGCCAGGTCCGAATCGCGCTGCACGATCGCGCGGCCAGCCTGCTCGAGCGCAAGCTCGACCAGTGCGCCCAGGCGCAGCACATCGTCCTTCACGCCGTTCAGGGCGCGGTCGAAAGTGGCGCGCGGCCCATGCTGCTCGGACGTGTCCGTGGCTCGTTCCATGTATCGGGTCCCTCTCAGCCGAACCGGCCGGTGATGTAGTCCTCGGTGAGCCGATGCGCAGGCCGCGTGAAGAGCTGCTCGGTTGGCGCCATCTCGACGAGGTACCCGGCGCGGTCGTCGCCCATGGTGAGGAAGGCGGTGACGTCACTGACACGCGCTGCCTGCTGCATGTTGTGGGTGACGATCACGATCGTGTAGTTCTCCTTCAGCTCGCGCATGAGCTCCTCGATCTTCAACGTCGCGATCGGGTCGAGCGCCGAGCACGGCTCGTCCATGAGGATCACGTCGGGTTGGGTCGCGAGCGTGCGGGCGATGCACAGCCGCTGCTGCTGCCCCCCGGAGAGGCCGTAGGCGTTCTGCTTGAGCTTGTCCTTGACCTCGTCCCACAGCGCCGCGCCGCGCAAGGCCTCCTCGACGAGGTTGTCCATGCTCTTCGGCTTCATCCCGGTGACCCGCGGCCCGTACGCGACGTTGTCGTAGATCGACTTCGGGAACGGGTTCGGCTTCTGGAACACCATCCCGATGCGGCGGCGCACCTCGATCGGGTCGACGCCGCGGGCGTAGATGTCCTGGTCGTGGTAGCGCACGACCCCCTCGACGCGGGCGCCGGCGACCAGGTCGTTCATCCGGTTCAGGCACCGGATCACCGTCGACTTGCCACACCCCGACGGGCCGATGAGAGCGGTGATCTCGTTCTTGCCGAAGACGAGGTCGACTCCCTTCACCGCGAGGAAGTCCCCGTAGTAGACGTGCAGGTCCTCGCAGGCCATGAGCGCCCGCGGCACATCGGGGATCTGGCGCTTCGTGGCTGCCGGCCTCGTGCCGACGTCGACGAGGTGCTCGGAGCCGGTGCGGGTGCCGTCCGACATGGTCCTCGTTCCGGTCGCAGTGACGTCGTTCATGCGCATGTCGTCTCCGTATCTACCCAACACGACGTCTACCACCGTCGCTCGAACCGGTTGCGGATGAGGATCGCGAGCAGGTTCATCACGAGAAGCAGGCCGAGCAGCAGCACGATTCCCGCCGACGCCGCCGTGCGGAAGGCCTCCTGCGGC
>JACCTM010000108.1 GCA_013812385.1 Geodermatophilaceae bacterium
CGGAGCGCCCTGTGCGCTACCGATCGGTATGGCGTTAGCGTTGCCGCCATGTTGGGTCTGCCCGCGGGGATTCGGGCCTGTCTTTTCGATGTTGACGGGGTGCTCACGAAGACGGCGATCGTGCACCGCGCAGCGTGGCGCCGGGCCTTTGATGCCTTTCTCCAGGAGATTCCCGGGCTGACCGCCGAGCAGTCTGCGCCGTTCTCCGACGCCGACTACAACGCCCACGTCGACGGCAAGCCGCGCAAGGACGGCGTACGCGACTTCCTTGCCTCCCGACGGATAACCCTGCCGGAGGGCTCCGTGCACGACGGACCGGACGCGGCCACGGTCGAGGGTGTCGCCACCCGGAAGAACCTGCTGATCCTCGCCGAGCTGGAGGAGAACGGGGTGACCCCGTACGTCGGATCGCTGCGCTACCTCGAGGCAGCCCGGTCGGCCGGGCTGCGGATCGCCGCCGTGACCGCATCGGCGAACGGAGAGCAGGTCATCGAGGCCGGCGGGTTCACCGAATACTGCGAGGCTCGGATCGACGGCATCGTGGCCGAACGGGAAGGACTCCGAGGCAAGCCGGCTCCGGATCCGTTCCTCGCCGGGGCGCGGGCACTCGGGATCCCCGCGGCCCAGGCGGCGGTCTTCGAGGATGCCATTTCCGGCGTGCAGGCTGGCCGGGCCGGAAACTTCGGCTTCGTGGTCGGGGTGAACCGGGTAGGTCAGGCCGAGGCGTTGCGCGCCAACGGCGCGGACATCGTCGTCGACGACCTCGCCGAACTGCTCGACGATGATGCGGGCGCCCGCTCGTGACCCATTGCCCCGCGGCCGGCCTCCGCTCCGGTCCTCACTCGCTGGCGCTCGCTGCGATCCTCACGAAGGCCGCCCGCTCGTGACATTCGCGGACGAGACCAGACACACGTCCTTCACCGACACCTGGAAGCTGCAGGAGATCGGGTTCGATCCCGATCGTCTCGGTCACCTGGAATCGCTTTTCGCCTTGTCCAACGGGCACATCGGGCTCCGCGGCAGCCTCGAGGAGGGCGAGCCACGCAGGCTTCCCGGCAGCTATCTGAACGGTCTGTACGAGGAACGGGTCCTTCCACACGCCGAGGCCGGCTACGGATTCCCGGAGTCCGGCCAGACAGTCGTCAACGTCGCCGACGGCAAGCTGATCCGGCTCCTGGTCGGTGATTCACCACTTGATCTCGCCTACGGCGAGGTCATCCACCACGAGCGCACACTCGACCTCAAGAGCGGCATCCTGCATCGCTGTACCGAATGGCGCTCGCCGAACGGCCGATCCGTGCGGGTTCGCTCGCAGCGGCTGGTCTCCCTGGTACGGCGCTCGATCGCCGCGATCTACTACGAGGTTGAGCCGATCGATGCCGACGGTGACCTCTACGTCGCGATCCAGTCCGATCTACTGGCCAACGACAACACCGCGGATGGCCCAAGTTCGGATCCACGCTCAGCGGCGCGCGTACCTCCGCTGATCGGCGAGCTCTCCGCCGGCAAGGACACCCGCGCAGTGCTGGGCCATGTCACGCAGAGCAGCCGCCTGCGGATGGCGGTGGGCATGGACCATGAACTGGAGCTTCCCGACCGCTCGAGCACCTCCCTGGACGTCAACACCGACGTCGCCCGGTTCACCGTCTCGGCGCGATTGCCGGTGGGGTCCAAGCTGCGGCTGGTGAAGTACCTGGCCTATGGCTGGTCCAGTCGGCGTTCAGCACACGCGCTCCGCGATCAGGTCGAGGGAGCGCTGGCCACCTCAAAGCTGTCCGGGTGGGACGTCCTGGTCAATGAGCAGCGGAAGTTTCTCGACGACCACTGGGCCGGGGCCGATGTGGAGATCGAGGGCGACGACGAGATGCAGCAGGCCGTCCGAGTGGCGATGTTCCACGTCCTGCAATCCGCCGTACGGGCCGAACGGCGGGCGATCCCGGCCAAGGGGCTCACCGGTCCGGGCTATGACGGTCACACGTTCTGGGACACCGAGAGCTATGTCCTGCCGGTCCTCACCTACACCACACCGTGGGCTGCGCGAGACGCCCTGATCTGGCGGCATTCCACGCTGGATCGAGCCCGGGAACGGGCCGCCCTGTTGGGCCAACAGGGAGCAGCGTTCCCATGGCGCACCATCAACGGCGCCGAGTGCTCCGGCTACTGGCCGGCCGGGACGGCGGCCTTCCATATCAATGCCGACATCGCCGACGCGGTCGCTCGCTACTACGGGGCCACCGGGGATACCGCCTTTGATCGGGACTACGGGGCCGAGATCCTGATCGAGACCGCCCGGTTGTGGATGTCCTTGGGAAACTTCGCCTCCGACGATGGGTTTCGGATCGACGGGGTGACCGGACCTGACGAGTATTCGGCGATAGCCGACGACAACACGTTCACCAACCTCATGGCCCAACGGAATCTCCGCGAGGCCGCCGCTGCTGTGAGCCGCCAGGAGGTTGTAGCCGCCCGACTTGGTGTGGATCCGGACGAAGTCGCATCGTGGGGCCGGGCGGCCGACGCCGTCGTGATCCCGTACGACGAGCGCCTCCAAGTGCACCAGCAGTCCGAGGATTTCACCGAACACGACGAATGGGACTTCGCGCGCACACCCGCCGAGCACTACCCGTTGCTGTTGCATGCCCCGTACTTCGAGCTCTACCGCAAACAGGTCATCAAGCAGGCCGATCTGGTGATGGCGATGTACCTGCGCGGCGACGCATTCACTCCGGAACAGAAGGTGCGCAACTTCGCCTATTACGAGGCTCGGACTGTTCGGGACTCGTCCCTCTCTGCGGCTCAGCAGGCAGTCATCGCGGCCGAAGTCGGGCATCTCGAGCTTGCCTACGACTACTGGGCCGAGACCATCTTCACCGACCTCTACAACCTGCACGGCAACAGCGTTCAAGGCCTGCATCTGGCTGCCCTGGCCGGCGCGTGGACGGTCGCTGTCAGCGGCTTCGGTGGAATGCGGGACTACAACGGCCGGGTGACCTTCGCTCCACGACTGCCGCCCAAATTGACCCGACTGGCCTTCCGCATCCTGGTCGAAGGACGGGCGATCACGGTCAAGGTCGGCAGGGCTTCAGCGACCTACCACCTCGTCGATGGCAAGGAGTTCACCGGCAGCCACCACGGGCAGGAGTTCACCATCAGCGTCGATCAGCCGGTGACCCTGCCGATCCCCGAGGCTCCGAAGGTCGACCCCGTCCATCAGCCGATGGGTCGCGAACCGATCCACCGGGACTGACCGGTCCCGGGAATCCAGTGCTCCCAGCCTCGGCCGGGCCTGTTCCCGGTCAGTGCTTCCAGCGGGTGAGCGCCGCGATCCCCTCCGGAGATGATCCGGCGAACAGTTCCATCTCGTAGCGGCGCAGTTCGATGATGGTGGTGGCTAGTTCGACGCCGAAGGCGGCCCGGATCGCCGGCTCCTTCTCGAAGGCCGCCACCGCCTCATCGAGGGATGCGGGCAACGGCTCGATGCCCGCTGCGGCGCGCGCCTCGGGCGACAGTGCCGCCGGGTCCGCATTCACCGGCGGGGGGAGGGTGGCCTGCTCCGCGAGGCCGGCCAGGCCGGCGGCCAGCAGTCCGGCGACGAGCAGGTACGGGTTTGCTGTCGCGTCGACACACTTCACCTCGAGGTTCGCCGCTCGGTCTCGATTGCCGATCGGACCGGTGATCAGGCGCAGTGCGGTCTCACGGTTCTCCAGCCCCCAGCAGGCGAAGGATCCGGCCCAGTGCGAGGGGATCAGTCTCAGATACGAAGCCACGCTGGGCGCACCGATGGCCAGAAGTGCTGCAAGCCGATCGAGGATGCCTGCGCAAAAGGACGCGCCGGGCGTCGTGAGGCCGAACTCACCGTCCCCGCCGGTCATCAGATTGGTGTCATCCGACCAGATGGACAGGTGTACATGCGCGCCGTTGCCCACGCCGTCGGCCAGGACCTTGGGGGAGAAGGAGGCCCGTAAGCCGTGGCGAAGGGAGACTGCGCGCACAGTCTCTCGAACCAGTACGAACGTGTCTGCGGCATCGACCGGGTTCTGCGCGGCGACGGATATCTCGTACTGGCCGGAGGCGTATTCCGGGTGCAGCTGATCCACCGAGACGCCCTGCGCAGCAAGGGCGGCGAGCAGGTCAACGCAGTAGTCGGACAACTCGCTGATCCGCGTCATGCCATAGGCGGGCCCCTGGCAGGCGGCGACGAAATCGTTCCCGTCGCCGATGCTGACCGCCCACTCGACCTCGAAGGCCAGTTGGGCGGTCAGACCAACATCAGCAAGGGCATCGACGAGCCGGCGGGCCAGTAGGCGTGAGCACTGCGGATGGGCCGCACCTTCCTGGTCGTAGCGGTCCACCGGAGCCCACGCCCAGCCAGGCTGACCGGCCAACACGGTGAGCCGATCGACGTCTGGATGCAGGCGGAGATCGCCGACTGGAGAGCCGGCATAGGTGCCGGACAAGATCATGTCGTCGAGCCGGAAGGCGTCGAAGACCGGCGACATGCCGACTCCCCAGGCGGCGGCGGCCGGCAACTTGGCCAGCGGCACCGTTTTCACCCGAGTGATGCCGGAGTTGTCGACGAAGGTGAGCGCGACGCCATGGACGCCGGCATCCTCGAGATCGCCGAGGAATTCACTCGCCTGCTGCTCCCGCCCTCGACGGTCCTGGATCTCCATTGCCTGCACTCCCGTTCGGCCTGGTGCTGTTGAAGCAAACCCTAGGGGTTACCAACCCAGCAGTCTCGGAGGAAACTGACGCCCAAGGTCCTAGCGAAGGCAGGAGCGGATTGAGTCTGCGATCCACAGTGGACGAGCTACTCGTCGTCGACCACCACTGCCACGGGGTGCTGCGCCGCGACGTCGACCGAGCCGATTTCGAATCCCTGCTCACCGAGGCCGACAGACCTGGTCTGCTGAGCCCGACGGTGTTCGAGTCGCAAATCGGTTACGCCCTCCGGCGTTGGTGCGCACCGGTTCTCGATCTCGAACCGGACACCCCGCCCGAGGGATACCTCCAGCGCCGAGCCGAACTCGGACACGCAGAGGTGACCCGGCGATTCCTGCGGGCCGCGGGAACCAGCACCTACCTGGTCGATACCGGCTTCGTCCCGGAGCCGATCCTGGACCCGTCGGAGTTGGCCGAGGTCGTTGGCGGCGAGTCATACGAGATCGTGCGTCTGGAGCAGGTCGCCGAACAGGTGGTGGCCGGGGGAGTAGACGCCAACCGGTTCGCCGACGAAGTGCGGGAACGACTGGCAGACCGCACGTCGACGGCGGTCGGTGTCAAGTCGATCGCGGCCTACCGGGCAGGGCTGGATCTTCCAGGCGAACAGCCGGCCGACAGCGAGGTTGCTGTCACGGCCGGGCGCTGGCTGGCTGATGTGGAGGCCGGTGCCAGCCCGCGGTGCAACGACCGGCTTCTGCACAGCTTCCTGGTCTGGACCGGGATCGAGCTGGGCAAGCCGGTGCAGTTCCACGTGGGGCTGGGTGACTCCGACGCTGATCTGCGGCGTGCCAACCCGTTGCTGCTGACGCCGCTGCTGCGCGCAACCCAGAGCCGCGACGTTCCGATCATGTTGTTGCACAACTATCCGTTCCACCGCTACGCCGGTTATCTGGCGCAGGTCTTCAGCCATGTCCACGTCGACCTCGGCCTGGCCACTCACAACCTCGGCCGGGCTTCCGGACGGGTGATCGGAGAATTGTTGGAGTTGGCGCCGTTCGGCAAGGTGTTGTTCTCCTCCGATGCGTTCGGTTTGCCGGAGCTCTACCATCTGGGAACTCTGCTGTTCCGCCGCGGCTTGGCCGGCGTGCTCCAGGAAGGGGTGTCGGACGGGAGTTGGACCGAGACCGACGCCGAGCGCATCGCCGGCATGATCCTGGCCGGCAACGCCATCCGAGCCTATGGTCTGGACTCCGCATGCCCCTAAGTCCGGCGGGTCGGCGTTGATCCGCCGGTACCTCGGCCATCACCGTCCGGGCATGACTCCCGCCGCGGAACGCCCGGGGGATATTGCTGATTGGCCACCACGTCGGTCCACCGGCGGATCAGGCTGTCACGGTCGATGCTGTTCAGATCGACGACGGCCTCTGGGCCGGCCAGAACTGTGTGCTCCTGTGAATTTTCAATCGTGATCGCCAGTAGATAGGTGTGTCCCTCTTGCAACATCGGTTGATCATCGAGGATATGGCGGTCGCTTCCGTCGACGTAACCCAACTGGCCCACCACGACTTGGCCGCGCGCTTCGCCTTTCAATGATTGCTCTACTTGTACGGCGTAGAGCGTTTGGCTCTGGCCCTCCTGTGTCTCGACCACATCGACAACGGTTGCGATGACTACGTCATCGGCGTAGCCGGCGATGTAGTACGGATTTGTTGCGTCGAAGGCGTAGCCGCTCTGAATTGTGTACGTCGTGCCCGTGCCCGGGTTGCTGAGGATGAGGCCAAGCGTGACGGCGGCCGTGAGACCGATCAGCGCTCCGGCGATGGCCTTTCGGCCTGGAGCTCATGGTTGGACAAGATCCGGCAGAGAAGTGAAGTCCGCCCGTGCGGCGACTGAGCGCGCCGGAGACCAGCGCCGCGCTTGGAAGCCGCCCGGAATCTGTCACCCTCACCGCCCTCTGCCCACAGCCCGTATGGACCGCCGAGCGGGTGCGCCCAGTTATCCACACCGGCGCTGATTCGCCCCGCAGACTCCCGATATGCGACGACGCTCGTAGGCATGGACAGCACCCCGAAGCTCCGTCTCAGCGGCCCCGGCAGCTTGATCGCGGCCGTGCCGCATCTCCTCGGATTCCCGCCTGAGCAGTCACTGGTCCTGGTCGGGCTGAGCGGACCCAGGTCCCGGCTCGGCATCACCATGCGTGCCGATCTCCCGTTCGATGGGCCCGACCACGCGCCCTCGGTGGCCGAGCTCGAGCCGTTGGTCGAGGCGCTGCGCCGCGATGGTGCCTCGCAATGCCTCGCGATGGTCATGACCGACTGCCCGGACGTCGACGGGCTGGCTCCGTACGTGGACCTGGTGGCCAACCTCGACGAGGCCTTGTTCGAGGCCGGGATAGACGTCGATGACATCGTCCTGGTGCGAGCGGGTCGCTGGCGGTCCTATCTCTGTCCGGACCCGGACTGCTGCCCCTCGCAGGGTACGGCGGTTCCGGCCCCGTCCGGCGAGCTCGCGGCGTATGCGGCGTATTCCGGCTCCGTGGTTCGAGACAGCCGCACGGCGCTGATCGAGATGATCGCGCCAGATTTGGAAGCGATCTCCGCGACCGAGCGCGCGCTGGACCATGTGTGCCGGGAAATGGCCGAGGCGGCGGGTGCGGGCACCTCGGAGGCCTATCGAGAGCGGATCGAGGGGTTCATCGACCGTCGCGTTCGCGCAGTCGCTGCCGGGACCGCACGGTCACTGACACATCGGGATGCCGCCCGGATCGCCGTCGCGCTGATCGATCGTCCGCTCCGGGATCGGGTGGCTGGCTATTGCCTGCAACAGACTGCCTCGGCGGCGGAGTCCGTGTGGATCGATCTCCTCCGACGGTTGCCGGCGCCGTTGGACGCAGCACCGGCGACCCTGCTGGCCATGAGTTCGTGGGCGAGAGGGGATGGCGCGATGGCGAATGTGGCGCTTGACCGGGCGCTGGACAGCGATCCCGGGTATTCCTTGGCCCAGCTCGTGCGCACGGCACTGGACCATGCACTGCCTCCAGCCACAGTCCGGGAGATGCTCGCGTTCCCAGCCGCTGAGGCGGGGTAGTGCAGGGACTCAGAGGAGTTCGGGCCGCTCCCACGGTTGTCCGAGGACATGTTGGGCGAGGAATGCGAACACCGTCTCGTACCAGATCGCCGCGTTGCCGGGGGTGAGCACCCAGTGGTTCTCGTCAGGAAAGTAGAGGAACTTCGACTCGACCCCGCGCTTGCGCAGGTCGTACCACAGGCGAAGACCCTCGCCGATCGGGACGCGATAGTCCTTGTCGCCGTGGATGACCAGCATCGGCGTGCTGATGTTGTCGGCGAACTTGTGCGGGGAATTGGCGTCGTAGCGCTGCGGCTGGGTGAGTGGGTCGCCGAACTCCTTCTCCCAGTAGTACGACGCATCGGTGGCCCCGGAGAAACCATCGAGGTGCCACAGCGATGCGTGCGTGACGATCGCATCGAAGCGGTCGGTGTGGGTGGCGATCCAGTTGGCCATGTAACCGCCGAAGGATCCGCCCATGGCAGCGGTCCGGGTTCGGTCGATCTCCGGCCGCTCGAGTGCGGCATCCGTGGCCGCCATGAGATCGGTGTACGGAGTACCGCCCCACTGCCCCCAGCCGCGGCGTACGAAGTCCTGGCCGTACCCGTCCGACAGCGCCGGATCAGGCAGCAGTACGGCATAGCCGCGGGCGGCCATCAGCCACGGGCACCACCGCCAGGACCAGGCGTTCCAACTCATCAGCGGGCCGCCGTGGATCCAGAGCAGAAGCGGCGCGGGCGAGTCGGAGTTCGCGCCCTTGGGAAGGACCAGCCAGGACCGGATCGTCGTAGCGTCGTCGGTCTCGGTATCGATCCGTTGCAGCGTGCCGGGGAGCTGCTCGATGGCACCGGGGCTGGGCAGTGTGACCGGCTCCTGGTCGACCCCTGAGGGATCCAGCCGCACCGGACGAAACGGAGAGTCGTAAGCAGATCGAAGCGCGTAGAGAGCCGAGCCGTCGGTGGCCACCTGGAGGTCGGAGTAGTACCCACCGGCGGTCAACCGGGTGATCGCCCCGGAGCCCACGTCGACGCGGAAGACGGGATGATGGCCCAGTTCGGTGGCGGTGAAATAGGCACCGCTGCCATCCGGGGTCCAGGTCGGCGTCCCGGGCCACAGGTCGAGATCCGGGGTGAGGTCGCGGCCGCTGTCGGCAGCCAGATCGATCAGCCACAAGGTCAGATCCGGCGGCTCGTCGTAGCTGCTGTTCGTCTCTCGGTAGCAGACCAGAAAGGCGCCATCCGGGGAAAAGGCAGGTTCGCCGAAGTTGCAGTCCTCGCCTTCGGCAACGACGCGGGAGGCACCGCTGCCGGTGTCGACGAGCTCGATCCGAGTCCGCCGCTGCGCGCCACCGTCGTCGGCCACTTCTACGGTGCGAGCGATTCGCGTCCCGTCCGGGGACAGCGCGAGGTCGTCGCCGCCCAGGCTCGTCAGGCCGGCCTGCGGCGTCAGGTCGCTAATCTCGACCGAGTCCGGCGCCGGGTCGTCGGACGTAGGTTGCGCGGGCTGATCACCGGCCAGATCAGCCGGTTCAGCATCGGTGGCGGGGTCGCGCGCCGGTGCATGCTCGGGGATTGCGGCGAGGAAGAGCACGTGCGGCCAGGCCGGGCCGAGGTCGCGGTCCCAAGATCTAACGGGATAGTCCTCGTGCAGCAGCGCGGTGACTCCGGCCTCTTTGCGAGCCTTGCGTCGTTCCCCGTCGGACTTGGCATCCTTGGCTCCCGGATTCATGGCTGCCACCACGGCCACCGCGTCGATGTCCCGGGCGGTCACGATGGCGGACACACCCCCGGGTCGGGACAGCAGCAGTCGGGCCTCACCGCCGCCTGCCGGCAATGCCCAGAGTCCAGGCTTGGGTTCCTCGGCATCCTTGGTGGCCGCGGGGTCCGGTCGAGCGGAGCTGAACAGGAGCTCACCGCTGAGCGCGAACACTGGCGAGGATTCCCCCGCCGCGCTGCGAGTCAGCCGTCGTGCGGAGTTCTTGCCCTCCGGATCCACCTCCCAGAGCGCGGTCTGCCATGTCGTCTTCTCCGGATCGAGCATCGCCACCGAGGTGACCAGCCGCGTGCCGTCCGGAGACAGTGCCAACCCGCCGAGACGGGGAATGGCGTTGTAGTCGGCGAGCTCGGCGAAGGGATGTGCATGACCGGATGTGTTGTGGGTCATGGATGGCTGGGCTCGACCGGAAGGCTCACGAAGATGTGCTCGGCGGCAAACCGGGGAAGGCGGTGTCCGTTGACGTCAACGCCATCCGGACGCCGGGTCACAAGCACGGTATTGCCGGGTCGGACGTGAGCATCGGTGAGCATGTGCATGAGGTCGGCGTCTGGCTGGATCTGTTCACTGATCCGCTCGACCCGGACGCTGTGACCGGCATCGGTGGCGGTATCGGAGAGCAGAAGCAGCCCGTTGATGCCAGGATCCATGCTGGCTTGTCCAGTCCAGCCCAGACCGTCCAGTCCAGGAATGGGGTTGCCGTGCGGGCAGGTGGTCGGATTGTCGAGCAGGGCGACCAGTCGCCGTTCGACGGCCTCGCTCATCACGTGTTCCCAGCGACAGGCCTCGATGTGCACCTCCTCCCAATCCATCCCTATGACGTCGACCAACAAGCGCTCGGCCAGGCGGTGTTTACGCATCACCTGTGTGGCGAGCTTGCGACCGGTGTCACTGAGTTCGAGGTGGCGGTCACCCTCGACACTGAGCAATCCGTCGCGCTCCATTCGGGCGACTGTCTGGCTCACCGTGGGCCCGCTCTGGTGCAGCCGCTCGGCGATCCGGGCCCGCAGCGGGGTCACACCTTCTTCCTCGAGTTCGAAGATGGTGCGCAGGTACATCTCGGTGGTGTCGATCAAGTCGTTCACGCGGGGCCGCTCCTTCGCGAAGTCCAAGAGGGATGGTACGGCGTTCGCGGCACGGCACAGCCAGAGTCAGCCGGCGATCGACCCCGGTGGAAAGACGAGCGTGGTGATCTGGCTCACGAGTTCCGTGGCAAAGCCGGAGTCGACGGCGCCGGGGTCGCCGCTGAGAATGGCCACGGTGTACCGGTTGTCGGCACCCACGATGCCTGTCGTGTGCAAATAGCTGGTATCCGTGGGACAGCACATCCAGCCCTGCTTGATCGCCAGTGTCATCCCGGCAAGGGCGGTGGGGATTCCGAAGAACTGGTCGAAGCCGTCCTGGGCGATCATGGTGCTTCCCCGCAGGAGGCCCAAGACGTAATCGCGGTCGGCCGTGGGCATGCTGCTCAGGAAGCGGTCGTAATAACGGGCGACGTCTCGGGCCGACATCGTCGTGAGCTCCCAGGAACCCGCCTCAGTCGTTGGTGCCACACTCGGCAGCCGGTAGCGCTGGGCCACCTCGGTGACCATGGCTTCTCCGCCGAACCGGGAATACAGCGAATCGGCCGCGGCGTCGTCGGAGGCGACGAGCATCGCCTCGAGCAAGGAACGGTCCTCCGCGGAGAGCCCGAACTCCCCGGCTCGCTGCCGCTGCAGCAGGTTGTCGGCGAGGAACAGCTTCACCAGCGAGGCACCGAAGATCGGCGCGTCGGATGCAGCGCCGTTGACGACCTCTATCCCGAGTTCCCGATCGATGACGGCGATGCTGACTCCGATGCCCTGGGTGGCGGCGAAGGCCGTGGCCTCGTCGATCGCGGTCTGGAATCCCACCGTGGTCTCGGCTACCCGGGTCTGGGCGGGCGCTGAAGTGGCCGACGACTCGGAGGTCGAAACGCTGCCGGACTCCGAGTTCTCCGTGCAACCAACCGCCGTGAGCACAACCGCGGCTAGCAGAGCCACC
Organism: Geodermatophilaceae bacterium; assembly: GCA_013812385.1. Taxonomy (GTDB): domain Bacteria; phylum Actinomycetota; class Actinomycetes; order Mycobacteriales; family Geodermatophilaceae; genus JACCQS01. Next base: position 11,524 of record JACCTM010000108.1, read on the forward strand.
AGACACTCAAGCCGCCTGATCATCGGCGGCCCAACAGAAGACGGGACACAGCTAGAGCATGCGTGCCGAATGCCGATTCGTCGACATCCGCCTCGACACCTGCCGGTCGCTACCGTGTGAAGGGTGAGCAACGCGGTCGCGGTGATCTGGGACGAGACCATGCTCGAGTACGACCTCGGCGGTGACCATCCGCTGCACCCCATCCGGCTCGAGCTCACGATCGCCTTGGCTCGAACGCTCGGTGTATTCCCGGCACAGACGATCACCCGTCTCGCACCGATCGCCGCCGACGAGGAGCTGCTGCACCGCATCCACACGCCCTCCTATATCAACGCGGTGAAGCGTGCACCGCACGATCCGTACGGTGCCGGACATGGCCTCGGCACGCCGGACAACCCGATCTTCGACCGCATGCACGAGGCCTCGTGCCTGATCGCGGGGGGCAGTGTCCAAGGGGCGGAATGGGTCTGGTCGGGCAAGGGCGACCATGCGGTGAACATCGCCGGTGGCCTGCACCATGCGATGGCCAACAGCGCCAGCGGCTTCTGCGTCTACAACGACCCCGCCCTGGCCATCAGCTGGCTGCTCGGTCAAGGCGTCAAGCGGATCGCCTACGTCGATGTCGACGTCCACCATGGCGACGGCGTACAAGCGGCCTTCTACGACGACCCACGCGTGCTCACGATCAGCTTGCACCAGAGTCCGCTGTCGCTGTTTCCCGGCACGGGCTTCCCCGAGGAGACCGGCCGCGGCGAGGGCATAGGTGCCTCCATCAACGTGGCGCTCCCGCCGCGTACCGACGACGCCGGCTGGCTTCGCGCGTTTCATTCGGTGGTTCCGTCGGTCCTGCGGGCGTTCCGGCCGGAGATCCTGGTCAGCCAGTGCGGCTGTGATGCCCACCGCGACGACCCGCTGGCCGACCTGGCGCTGTCCATCGATGGGCAGCGCGCCTCGTATCAGGCCATGCACGACCTGGCGCACGAGATCTGCGGCGGCAAGTGGCTGGTCCTGGGTGGCGGCGGGTACGGATTGGTCCGCTGTGTTCCGCGCGCCTGGACCCATCTGCTCGGCATCGTGGGCGGGACCCCCGTCGACCCGGAGACCACGATCCCGGCCAAATGGCTGGATGACGTTCGCCGGCGCAAGCTGCGCGCGATCCCGCCGACGCGGATGACCGAGGACGAGCCAGCTGATTACATTCCGTGGGAGCCGGGCGGCTCGGGCGCCCTGGACGCGGCGATCCAGCGGACCCGACACGCCAGCTTCCCGCTGCTGGGGCTTGACCCGGACGATCCGCGAGACTGAGACCGCAGGTGTCCGCCGCTGGCGAGCTACCCGAATCCGGGTCCTCGTATGACTACCCGCTCGAGTGGGAAGCCGACGTCGTGGCCGCCGACGGGGGCACCGTGCACATCCGGCCGATCACCCCCGCCGACGCCGACGGTCTACTGGGACTGCACGCCCGGAGTTCGGAACGCACCCGGTACCTGCGCTTCTTCGGGCCCTATCCCCGGGTGTCCGACAGGGATCTCTTCAGGTTCACCAACGTCGACCACCATGACCGGGTCGCCATGATCGCCCTACTGGGTGAGGAGCTCATCGCGGTGGGTCGCTACGAGCGGCTGGTCGACCGCGACGAGGCAGAGGTCGCGTTCCTGGTCGAGGACGCCCACCAGGGCCGTGGTTTGGGGTCGGTTCTGCTGGAGCACCTGGCTGCTGCCGCGCAGGAGCGCGGGGTCCGCCGATTCGTCGCCGAGGTCCTCGCTGAGAACCGCAGGATGATCTCCATCTTTCGTACCGCCGGATACCAGCCGTCCCGCTCTTACGACGAGGGCGTGGTCCATCTCGTCTTCGACATCGCCCCCACCGAGACGCTGCGCGCAGTTCGCTACGAACGAGAGCAGCGGGCCGAGTCGCGCTCGATCCTTCGGCTGCTGACGCCGAGATCGGTGGCCGTGATCGGTGCTAGCAACGACCCGGCCAAGATCGGCCACGCGGTACTGGCAAATCTGCTAGCCGGTGGGTTCCGCGGCACGGTCTACCCGGTGAACACCCAGGCCGACACAGTGCAAGGCCTCCCGGCCTATCCGAACGTGCTCGACGTACCCGACGACGTGGACCTGGCCGTCCTGACTGTCCCGGCCGAGGCGGTCCCGCAGGTCGTGGTGCACTGCCGGGCGCGGGGCGTACGCGGGATCGTCGTGATGTCCGGCGGGTTCGCCGAACGCGGCGAGGAGGGGCTGCTGGCCCAGCGCCGACTGGTCACCACCGCGCGGGGTTCCGGAATGCGGATCGTCGGACCGAACTGTTTCGGGATCATCAGCACCGATCCGGAGTTCCGGCTCAATGCCAGTCTTGCCCCGGCGGCGCCCTCCGCCGGTCGAATTGGCTTCTTCTCCCAATCCGGTGCGCTCGGGGCCACGCTGCTCGAGCGTGCTAGGTCGCTCGGCATCGGGTTGTCCAGCTTCGTGTCGGCCGGAAACCGGGCCGACGTCAGCGGGAACGACCTGTTGCAGTTCTGGGCGACTGATCCGGCCACCGAGGTCATTGCCCTGCACCTGGAGAGCTTCGGAAACCCACGCAAGTTCGCCCGCCTGGCTCGTCGGGTCGCCCGCACCAAACCGGTGGTTGTCGTGAAGAGCGGACGACACACCGGTACGACTCCCAACCTCGAGGGCACCTCGTCTGCGCTGGCCGAGAGCAGCGTGCAGGCATTGTTCGCCTCCACCGGCATCGTTCGAGTGGACACGGTGGCCCAACTCTTCGACGTCGTGACGTTGCTGGCTCATCAGCCGTTGCCGCGGGGGCCTCGGGTGGCGGTGGTCGGCAACTCCACCGCCGTCGGCCTGCTGGCCGTGGACTCGTTGCTGGGTAACGGTCTGAAGTTGGCTGGATCGGCGCCGGTCGACATCGGTGCGGACGGCACCCCTGAGCAGTTCGCCGCAGCAACCCGTACGGCACTCACCGATCCCGAGGTCGACGCGCTGATCGCGGTCTTCGTCACCCCGGTCAGCCGCTCGGACAGCAGCTACGCGCGGGCGCTCGTGGACTTGACCCGCAGCGCGGACAAGCCGATCGTGGCGACCTTTCTCGGCCGTGACGGATTGCCGGCCTCCCTCGTGCGGGACGGCGGCGACGAGGTAGCGCTTCGTGGCTCGGTGCCCTCGTTCCCGGTCGATCGAGCGGTTGCCGCGCTGGCGCAGACAGTGCGCTACAGCCACTGGCGGTCCCGGCCGGTGGGGGACTTCCCGGAGTTGCGCGACACCGACTCCGAACGAGCCCGGACACTGGTGGGCAGCGTCCTGGCTGCCGCTCCGGGGGGACGGGAGCTGTCGGGTCCAGAGACCGAGGAACTGTTGGCCTGCTACGCAGTGCCGGTCAGCGCCGCGGACACGGATCCCGAATCGGACAGCGTGGCCACGACCGTGGAGATATCCGACGATCCTTCGTTCGGCGCAGTGGTGTGCTTCGGGGTGTCCGGAGTGCCCATCGAGCTGTTCGCCGATCGTGCGTACCGCGCTCTGCCGCTGTCTGATCTCGACGCCGCGGAGTTGATCAGATCAGTGGCCGCCTGGCCGCTCCTCGACGGCTACGGCAGCGCGGTACCGGTGGACGCAGCAGCCATCGAGGACGTGCTGGTGCGCGCCGCCCGGCTCTGCGACGACGTACCCGAGGTTGCCCGCCTGCAGTTCACCTTGCGGGCCCATCCCCACCGCGCCGAGGTGGAGGGCCCGCAGGTGCACCTCCGCCCGGCCTCTGCCCGGGCCGAAGAAGCGCCCCGCCGAGCCGACCGCAGCGCGCGGGTCGACTAGTGCCCCTGAGAACCGGGCTCAGCTCAGGTAGTCGCGGAGCTGGTCGGCGCGCTCGGGGCGGCGGAGCTTGGCCATGGAATCTCGCTCGATCTGGCGGACCCGCTCGCGGGACAAACCGAAGGCCCGCCCGATCTGCTCCAAGGTGCGCGGTGGCGTCCCGTCCAGACCGAAGCGCGCCGTCACGACCTTGCGCTCACGCTCGTCCAAGGTGTCCAGCACCGTCCCAAGGTCTTGGCGCATCATCTGGAAGGCGACCGCGTCCTCGGCGACCGGGGCATCGGCGTCCTCGATGAAGTCGCCGAAGCGGGACTGCTCGTCGCTGCCGACGGCCTGGTCGAGGCTGACCAGGTCGCGGGAGTGGTCGAGCAATTCGGCCACCCGCTCGGGCGTGATGTCGAGTTCAAGGCCGATCTCTTCGTGGGTCGGCTCGCGCTCCAGGGTCTGCTGGATGCGCCGCCGGGTACGGACCACCTTGTTGACCTGCTCGGCCAGGTGCACCGGCAACCGGATCGTGCGGCCGGAGTCGGCCATCGCCCGGGTGATGGCTTGCCGGATCCACCAGGTCGCGTATGTGGAGAACTTGAATCCCTTGGCGTAGTCGAACTTCTCCACAGCTCGGATGAGGCCGAGGTTGCCAGCCTGCAGTTCACCTTGCGGGCCCATCCCCACCGCGCCGACGTCGAGGGCGCGCAGGTGCACCTCCGCCCGGCCTCTGCCCGGGCCGAAGAA
>JACCTM010000111.1 GCA_013812385.1 Geodermatophilaceae bacterium
CCTGGAGCGGCGGCACGCCGACACCGACAGCGAGTGGGCCCGGGACAAGTACGAGGGCTACATGCGCGACGTGCCGTGCCCGGTGTGTCACGGCACTCGGCTCAAGCCCGAGATCCTGGCAGTCACCCTGGGCGACAAGAACATCGCTGAAGTCACCGGCCTGTCGATCGGTGACTGTTCGGTGTTCCTGAACGGCCTGGAGCTGGCCGAGCGGGAGCGGATGATCGCCGACCGCGTCCTCAAGGAGGTCCAGTCGCGGCTGTCGTTCCTGGTCGACGTCGGCTTGGACTACCTGTCGCTGAGCAGGCCGGCGGCAACGCTGGCCGGCGGTGAGGCACAACGGATCCGGCTGGCCACCCAGATCGGCTCCGGCCTGGTAGGCGTGCTGTACGTACTGGACGAGCCTTCGATCGGGCTGCACCAACGCGACAACAGACGACTGATCGAGACCCTGGTTCGCTTGCGCGACCTCGGCAACACCCTGATCGTCGTCGAACACGACGAGGACACCATCCGGCGAGCCGACTGGATCGTGGACATCGGCCCGGGTGCCGGCGAGCACGGCGGGTACATCGTCAGCAGCGGCACGCTGGAAGATCTGCTGTCGGCAGAGGGCTCGTTGACCGGTGACTACCTGTCCGGTCGTCGAGAGATCGCCGTCCCCAAGCACCGCCGTGCGCTGATCCCCGGCCGAGAACTCGTCGTCATGGGCGCCCGCGAGCACAACCTGCGTGGAATCGACGTGACCTTTCCGCTCGGTGCCCTGGTGGCAGTCACCGGGGTTTCCGGGTCCGGGAAGTCGACGCTGGTCAACGACATCCTGTACGCGACCCTGGCCAACCAGATCAACGGCTCTCGGCTCGTCCCGGGACGGCACCGCCGGGTGACCGGCGTGGAAGAGGTGGACAAGGTCGTCGGCGTCGACCAGTCTCCGATCGGCCGCACGCCACGCTCCAACCCAGCCACCTACACCGGCGTCTTCGACCACATCCGGAAATTGTTCGCCCAGACCCAGGAGGCGAAGGTCCGGGGCTATCAGCCGGGCCGGTTCTCCTTCAACGTCAAGGGCGGTCGCTGCGAGGCGTGCTCGGGCGACGGCACGATCAAGATCGAGATGAACTTCCTGCCGGACGTCTACGTCCCGTGCGAGGTGTGCAAGGGCGCCCGGTACAACCGGGAGACCCTCGAGGTGCACTTCAAGGGCCGCACCATCGCTGAGGTCCTGGACATGCCGATCGAGGAGGGCGCGGAGTTCTTCGCCGCGCTCCCGCCGATCGCCCGGCACCTCCGGACCCTGGTGGACGTCGGTCTCGGGTACGTCCGGCTCGGCCAGCCGGCCCCGACCCTGTCCGGTGGCGAGGCACAACGGGTGAAGCTCGCAAGCGAACTGCAGAAGCGCTCCACCGGTCGTACGGTCTACATCCTGGACGAGCCCACGACGGGCCTGCACTTCGAGGACATCCGCAAGCTGCTCGGCGTGATCAACGGCTTGGTGGACAAGGGCAACTCGGTGATCGTGATCGAGCACAACCTCGACGTGATCAAGTCCGCTGACTGGCTCATCGATATGGGTCCGGAGGGCGGCGGAGGCGGAGGCAAGGTTGTCGTCGAGGGGACGCCCGAAGAGGTGGCTGCGCATCCGCGGAGTCACACCGGGCGGTTCCTCGAGCCGATCCTGGGGACCGGCCGTACGGGGATGAGTGCGGCCACGTCGAAAGTCCCGGGACCGCGCGTCGCAGCACGTGCCAGGGCGCCGAAGAAGCGTCCGGCCAAGGCGGCTTCGCCGGCCCGCCGCAAGGCCGGCTGAGCAGTCTGCTGAGTCTGTTCACTGCCGAGTCGCGCGGCCGAGGACGTGTTGCAGACCGAACGTGATCTGGTGCACTTCGGAAACCTCGAACCCGGCCGCACGGATCGCGGTCAGGGTGTCCCGGTTCGGGTGGCAACCCCCGGCTACGCGCGACCAGAGCGGAATGATGAGATCCTGCGCACGGCCAACCCACCGACGGCCGGATCGGACGTGTTCGTAGAAGCGTAGTTCTCC